>NZ_JBFUGT010000020.1:0-104465 GCF_056402775.1 Rhodococcus sp. P3_B8 | reverse complement strand
GTCGCGGACACGGGGGTCGGGGAGACGGTCGAGGAGGACGAGGATGTGTCCCCACGGCAATTGCGCAGCAGGGTGCTGCGCAATGGGGTCGGGGTATTCGGTGGCGAGGGTGCGCATGTAGACGAGGTTGCGCTGGGACAGTCCTCGCATGCCGGGGAACGCGGTGCGGAGGTCGTCGGCGAGCCGGGCAATGACCCGGGTGCCCCACCCTTCCTCGCTCTGCCGAGCGCGGATCAGCTTCCCGATCTTCCAGTACAGGAGGATCAGTTCGGTGTTGACCTTGCGAGCGGCGTGGACACGGGCGGTGCGGACCTGGGACTTGATGTCCTCGAGCAATGCGCCATATCCGGCGGGCTCGATTTCTTCTGCTCGACTCATCGTTGCCATCTTCTCGCATCCGACCGACAGGTGGTGAAGCCGGGCGTGCCGACACGTCCGCTCTTCATGTCGACCTTGGGGCACCGGGCCGCTCCTCGAGACGAGGAAGGGCGCGGTGATGGGAATTTACGCAGCAAGCTGCTGCGCAAATGGGCAGGCAGGGTGCTCGGTCGAGGAAGTGCAGGTCAGTGCGTTTCAGGCGTCCGTACGGTTGAAGGTCAGCCCTGTCAGACAGACGAACATAGGAGCCGCCAGCGCATCCCCGCGGACATCGTTGACGCTGGGGGGTTCCGTGGCATGTGCGTGGGTAAGGGCGTAGGGCCGCTGGTGCCGGTTTGGAGGGTCCGCGGCGAGTCGCCAGGTCCGGAGGGATGAGGTGTCTACGCGGTGACGGTACGTCCTCTCTGGAATGGGGTCGTGGTGGTGAATGCGGCACTGACAGTTCTTTTTTCGAGAGGCTAGTGGCGCAGTTCGGCTCACCGCCCACGCACGGCATGATGAGGCCATGGGCGACCGAACCGCAGCAGACTTCGAGCGTGAACTCGCCATGCTCGCCTACGTACGTGGACGCCTCAGCGCGTCGGAGGGCACAGACTTCCGCATCCCGACGGCCGCGTTCGATGAGGTTCTCGATGAGCTGAACAGTCTCGTCCGATCACCGGATCCGATGTGATTTCGGCGGTACGGCAACGCGAGGTGTGGTGGTCGCTTGGAGTCGCCTTGGACGGTGGTGCCGGGGTGGTGTGGGTTAGGCCGGATGGTGACCGCAAATGCGGTGGCCGCCCGCGTGTTCACAGGTGCGCCAGCGTGGGGAACAGGGCGATCGCGGAGACGGTGATCCCCGGCGGCGCTGGCAACGACGCCCAGCAGGGGCGGGTTGCCCAGCGGGCGCAGGGAACCGAGCTTCGATGCGTTGCTCGGTGGCGTCGCGCCGCTGGTGGGGCCGGGACTGGTGGGGCGGAGGCTGCTGTAGTTGTGCCGCGATGGCGGGCGGGGGCGCGTGCTCGGTTTTGTCGTAGGTGGGTGTCAGAATGGGCGGTATGAGTTCTGGTGGATGGCGACGCCCGCTTCGGCGGGCGAGGGACGCGGTGCTCCTATCGCCGCCCCGGTCCGTCCTCATTCGGGGGTAGCGGGCCGGGGCGCATGAGCGCTGAAAGGCACCGCCTTGTCCCGTACCGATGCACATTCTCCTGTTTGGGTTCGCCTTCGCCGTGGCGAACTTTCTGTTGAACCGTGGCACGCCGACTGCCATGACGCCTGCGACCTCCCTGACCGGTCTCAGGGAGGTCGGGCCTGGTTGTCCGCAACGAGGTGCTTCTGGGTTTTCGCGTACACGGGCACCGGGATTTGCTCGTGCTCGCTGTGCCACGACGGTGAGGGTCATGCTCGTGATCTCCGTCGCGAGCGTCGCCGTACCGCGCGCATCCTCGCGGAGGGCCGTCGCCGGTGGGAAGCCGACGACACTACGGCTTTCGACGACATCGTTGTACCGCGTCGCAGGCGGGATTGGTGGAGGTGACCAGTAGGCGCCGTCACCTCAGTAGCAGGTATTGATGCAGGAACAGACGCGGCCCGGCGGGTCTCGTATCGGTGCAACTGTGCTGGACCCGGTCGGCTCTCGCCGGCGATGGTGCCCTTTCTCGCGGGCTATAACCACCAACGGGGTATTTGTATTGGCTCGCAGCGGTTTCGAGGGCATGGCCGACACGAGTTCGCACCCCCGAGGGTGTGCGACGGGGTGGCGCGCCAATGACGTCGAGTGTGCTGACTGGGTTGCCGCTCACAGGGTCGCCTCGAGGGGGCACGCTGGGAGGGGCCGGTCTGTTCGCCCCTGGGTTGGGCGTGGCACTGCGGGCGGTGCCCGATTGTCTTCGCGGATCTCGGTCGATTTCGAGTCTCCGCGGGTGGCCGCACGACGGCATCTCGACCCACGCCGGGAACCGGTGCTTCCCCCGCGGCGCCGGAGTACCTCAGGTTGGCAATGCAGTCGTTGCCGGACCCAGCGGGGAGGGTTGGACGTGGAGGGTCCCTGTCGGGGACTCGGCCCGGGTCAGCTCCCGAAGATGGTTCCGAGTGATCCGGTGCCGGGTGGGGTGGGTGGTGTGGTGGTCGGCGGGTCGGTGGGGGTGGCTGTTTTGGAGACGACGGAGACGGTGTCGTACTGGCTGGTGACGTAGGCGTCGGCGCTGTTGGGTGTGACGGCGATGAGTTGGCCGTTCTCGGTGATGGGGGCGGTGGCGGTGACGGTTCGGGTGGCGGTGTCGATGACGGTGACTGCGTTGGTGGGGGTGCTGTGGGCGATATAGGCGGTGTGTCCGTCGGGTGCGACGTCGATGCCGCCGGCGGCTGCCGCAACGGGAATGGTCGCGGTGACGGCGCGGGTTGCGGTGTCGATGACGGACACCGAACCAGCGCTGAACCCGTCCATCCCGGTGACATACAGCGTGCGACCGTTGTCGGTGATGTCGATATCAAGCGGTGATCCGGTGGCGGGGATTCTGGCCGCCACCGTGCCGGTGGCGATGTCAACGACGTCGATCGCGTTGCCGGAACTGTCGGTGACGTAGGCGGTTCGACTGTCGGGGGAGACGGCGAGGAACATTGTCGTTCCTCCCAGTGCGAGTGTGTTGCTCACGGTGTTGGTGGCCGTGTCGATGATCGTGAGGTGGCCGTCGAACTGGCTGGCGACGAGAACCTTGGTCCCGTCAGGGGTGACGGTGACGCCGAGTGGGCCGTCGCCGACGGGGATCGTTGCGGTGACGGCGAAAGTGGTTGTGTCGATGACGGAGACGGTGTCGTCGCCGTTGCTGCCGGCGTACACGGTCTGGCCGTTGGGGGAGACGGTGACGCCGACGGGGAAGTTCCCAACCGCGACGGTGTTGAGGACCGTTTTGGTGGCGGTGTCGATGACTGACAGCTGCCCGGGCGCGCCGTCGTCGCCGTGGGTGACGTAGGCCCGTGAGCCGTCCGGGGAGATGGCGATTCCTTCTGCCAGCCCGTTGACCGGGATCGTGGCCGTGACCGCATAGGTTTCGGTCGGAGCCGACCAGGCTGTGGGCGCGCATAGCACGGTCGCGGTGGTGCCGACGGTCGCGTACAAGGCCACGCGCACGAGCGTCCGTGTGGCCTTGTGCCGGAGCCGGGATCGATACGCCGTCATGGGTCCCCCTCGAGTTTCTCGTCCGCCCGATCGCCGGCCCGGATCCAGCGTGACGCTACTTCCTCGGCGTCACGTGTTCACCGCTGGGCATGCTGACAGGCAGTCCGGGCGCGGATGGCCGAGAAGGATGGTGCACCTGTGTCATTCACGCGACATACATTTGGCATGCGGTGATGCATCTTCGAGCGGCGGTAGCCCGCGACCAATAGGGCCTTCGGCCTGTGGGGTCGATGTGGGTCATGAGGCGAGGTCCGGAGTGAGGGAAAGCGCGGCCTGTGCCAGCCACGGATTGTGGTAGCGGGCGTAGTTGCACGGTCCTGCCGCGGCGAGCCGGTCCGCGAGGTCCCTGGCTGCGGCGTCCAGTGGCAGTTCGGCGAATTGGTCGAGGCTGCTGTCGTCGTCGATCCAACTGACTGCGACGGCATCACCACCGGCGGCTCGGTGAACCGGCGTCTCGAACTCCAGGGCGTCGTACTGGTCCTGCAGTAACGCAACGGGACGCCCGGCAGCCTTTTCCAGGATCGATTGCGTGACGAATACAGTGCCGCTCAGAAGCGGCCCGTATTCTTCGTCCTTCACCAGGCACAGGTAGTAGGTCTCGATGGCGCCGACGTTGACCGTGAACAACCGGCGGCTCTCGGCGGTCCTGTTGGTGGTCGGCAGGCAGCTGACTGCCCACGCTTCCTGCTGCGTCGCCGCGGCCTTCGCGATGGCGGTGTCGAGGTACTCGCGCAGGATTGCCACGGCATCGTCGTGTTCGGGAAGGGACGCGAGTTCGCGAAAGATCTTCTCGGAGGCCGAAGGGTACTGCTTGCCGGAGATGGGCATTGTGCTCCTGAAGGTTCCAATGACAACGTCGGTGAATGTCACGGCGGGATCGACCGGTGAGGACGACGCCAGACATTGAAGGGGCAGATCGCGCAGTCTGAAAGGGCGTGTGCGTCGAGGTGGTCAGGAACGATGCGGACGGCATTTCCGCCTGTCGCCCGCTCCCGAATGTGATCCCGGCCGGACAGTTTTTCAGACCAAACGGCCTCACCAGGCCGGGCACCGAACGCACTTCGCCTCTGGTGGCTTCGCACACCTGACGAGGTGGCCGAACCAACGACGACGAGGGCCGACGGTCCGCCCGGGACTAGTTTGGGTGTCAGCCCGCGTAGGTCGTGGCGATTCCGTGCGATGCGTAGCCGATAGCGCCGCCGATGACCGCGCCGATGATGGCGCCGGGTACCGCGCCGACGACGAAGAAAGGGAGGCCAGCGAGTCCGCCGAGCACGCCGCCGATCGCTGCGCCGACACCGGTTCGCAGTTCTACGGTGTCGCCAGGCGGCAGGGCCACATCTGTTGCGGGTAGTGCGGACACGGATGTAGCGGGGCTGTCAGCGCTCTGCCGGGTCGAGGCGGGCGCGTTGATGTGGGGCCGCGCGTTGGCAGATGGTGTTGCAGCGGGGTGGAACAGCAGCAGTGTGGCCGCGAACAGTGCGAGTACGAGCGTGACGGGGGTCTTCATGGCATCTCCTCAGGTGTATGTGTCCTGCGTACTCATACCAGGTCCCGCGTATCGCTCGTGGATCGTCGAATTCTTCACCCCTTCAATGTCATTCATCCAGTATACGGTCGTTGGGGGTGCAGATGGTGGGCATGCGGTAAGTGGGGCATCGACGTCGGATCCAGCGGCGCTCGTACACTGCCGGCGGACGGCCCTCAACGGGAGAGCTGAGAATCACGCTGCTGAGTGCCGCTCAGGTCTATCGCTGGTGCGGCGCGGCCGCGTCCCTCTCGCAGTCCGCGATTCACACCCAGCGTGAGACTCAATCTCTCTCGGTGGCAGTGTCGTTCGGGCGAATGACATGGGTAGGCGCCGGTGCTGTCGGTGTCTGGTTCGTCTGCTATCAATGCCCCTATGACAACCCCCGCGTCCTGGCAGCCTGATCCGGAGGATCCCCAGAACTCGCTGCGCTACTGGGACGGGGCGCAGTGGACCGGGAACCCCCAGCCTCGCGTCCCGACAGGCGATCAGACCACAGTGTCTCAGGGGCCGGGCAGCAGCGGGACGAAGCGGAAGAAATGGCCCTGGGTCGCCGGTGCGGCCGTGGTGGGCGTTATCGCGGTCGGCGCGTTCACCGACAACAATGAACAGGCAAAGCCGGCACCGGCTGGTGTCGTCGCAACCAGCACGACCGCGGCGACCAGTACGACCCGGGTGACCACGTCCGTCTCGGCCTCGGGGGCTGCGTCGGCGACGCCGTCGGTTCGTCTTGCTCCTGCCGCCCCGTCGACCACGCCGGTAGCGGTGACCACGCCGCCGACCTACATCCCGCCGCCGGCGGCCACGACCCCGGCCTACGTCCCGCCACCGGTGGTGACCACGCCCGCGTATGTGCCGCCGGCGCCCGCGTACACGCCGCCGGCATTCTCGGGGCCGGCGACGGTACACCCGGGATCGTTCTGCTCCGGCGGAACCGGCGTCTCCAGCACCGGCAAGCCGATGGTGTGCGCGACAGCAAAAGACGGCAAGATGCGCTGGCAGTCGGCCAACTAGCACCATGATGCGCGCCTACAACGCGATACCGGGGGCTCGACAGACCCGCTAGCAGGGCACGTTCGAGTACGAACTTGTGGCGAGTCTCGGTCTCTCAGTGCTGAGACCCGAGCATGGGGCAGGGTTGTCAGCTGCCGAAGAATAGCAGTCCCCGTCCGTTGGGTTCGGGTTCTGGCTGTGGTGGGCGTTCAGTGGATTCGACGCCCACATCCGAGACGGTCACGCTGCGGTGTGGCAGTAACGGTGGACGCCTTGCGGGCGACTGATGTCATGACGCGTACAAGGCGAGACGAGGGGCGGGAATCGTATGTGGCGTGAGTCCGTGGCCGGCATCGGAGATCTAATGAAATCGGATCTATTGTCGAGTGATCTACCCCCAGCACGGGTGAACACGACCCAGTGGTCGAATAGGGGATTGCGGATTTCATCCGAAGACCTCGGCCGCGACGACCTGTTCCGCGTGGCGGCGGACGCCCGTAACGGCGGCGACGAGCGACTGCTGCAATTGTTTTGGGACATCCTCGCGTGGGGTGTGATGGGCAATTTCCGCAACGCGGGCCGCATCGTCGACTTCGCTGCGACCGACTATGGCCGGGTTCGGTTGGTGACCGCACTACGTACGGCCGCGGACGCCAGTTACGCCGGCAAGATCGAAGATGCCTACCGGGCCTTTGTCGACCACAAGATCCCCAGGCTCGGGCCGGCATTCTTCAGCAAGGTGCTGTTCTTCACCGGCGACCGCGCCTCATACGAGCCGCGGTGCCTTATCTTCGACTCCCGCGTGGAATCGGCCCTGCCGATGGTCACAGGTAAGCACTACTCCCTCGCTCGCAAGCCCGTGGAGGTCTACGCCCGGTACTGTCGCGACCTGCACGACTGGTCCCAGCATCACGGTGTGTCACCGGAGGCGATCGAATCGCGTCTGTACCAACTCGGCCAGGCAACCGGCAACACCCACCGGGCGTGGCTGGGCGCCGAGGTGTCGCTGTATCGGGAAGGCCGAACCCCGGTGACATTCGATGCGATCCTCACCCGAGTTCGCCGACACCAACAGGCACCGGTCGCGACCAGTGAGGAGGTCAGCGATGGCGAAGGCTGAGTTGAACGGTTGCCGGGTTCTGTTGTTCGTCAACAACCCCCACCTGACGGCAACCAACGGCGGATGGATCACGCCAGACGGCATGGCCTACGACGTTCTCACCGATCCCGCCCCGACGAGCTACTCGGTGCGAGTCAATGCCCGCTCGGTCGAAGACGGAGACGTGGCGCTCGTCTACCGGGTAGGTGCGCACGCAACACGCCGCGATCCCGGAGCGATCGTCGCGGTCGCCCAGATCAGCTCGAGCCCGTGGTTCAACCGGCACGGGGACGCCTTCGTGAACTGGACCTTGTACCTTCTGCCGCCCGAATCATGGATCCACTCACGCGAGATGAAATCATCCGGATTGTGGGTCAACAGATCTCCGCTCCACGACTCGCAGCGGGCGTCGTTTCCGGTGGAGTTGCACGATGACCAATGGGCGTGGGTAGCCAACCGGCTTCCCGCGCATACGAGGGAATGGCTCGCCGAGTGGACCGCAGGTGGTCAGGACACCGACTTGGATGAGCAGTTCGGGTGACCGCCGGTGTCGGCGGGGCGGCCAGCGGACACGACTGACTGTGGATTGGTTGTATGGCTACCCGTCGGTGGTAGGCATACCAAATCCCGCTAGTCCTCCGTGATGTCTCGCCGATCTCAAGCAAATGACCTTGGCGAATCCGCGGCAGACCGTGCATCGGGCAGGTCCGCCATGGCCGGAATACAGCCCTCATAAGAATGCGCGGGGCCGGTGAAACAGAACATCGATGTGGACGTCGCTGGCTCATCGACGATGGCGTGGAACACGGTCATCAACGCACACCCATCACCGCGGTCGATCTCAGTTGGGGTGTGAGAACGCGGCTGGGAAGGCGATGCCGCCGTCCCGTTACCGGCGGGGGCAACCCGACCGCCATTGACACGAACCTTTAGTGCGAGACTCGGGGCGGCTGGTGGGACGTGGAAGTTGATGGCTGAGGGATGAGGGCTTGTTGCTCAGCGGTGGACATGGCTGCGTCGAGTAGACGGGTGAATCGTTGCTCGTCGAGCATCAGCCCTGAGAACTGTGGAATGAGAAATGTGGAGTCGTTCAGGGTTGGTGGCAGGGGAGGGGGAGCGACATGGGCGAGCAGACTGTCAACCCAATGCAGGTCGCGTCCTGGGTCGACGACGTGTGCCAGTTGGTCGATGTCGATGCCGATGATCGCGTTGCTGATCTGTCCGATGGCGGGCACGCCGACCCATTCAACGCGTGGGGGTTCGACCGCGTACACGATGTCACTGACGTACTCGGATGTTCCGTGTGAGTTGGTTGCGGTCAGCACGAACTGGCCGGAACTCGGAAGTGTGACACGCAGTTCGTTCGGTGCGCTGACGCCGATTCGGCGTCGCTCGCCCGTTGGGGTGGTGAGTTCGAGTGATTGGTGGCCTTCGACGTCCCATTCGACCGTGACGTTCTGTCCGACGAGGGCGTGGGGTGGGGTGACGGTCAGTCGGGTGATCTTGGGTGGCTGGATCAACGCGGTATAGCGGTCGAAGAAGTACTGGTACCACTGGTGGGCGGTGGGCCGGTTGGCGGCGTCTGCGCCGAGTCCGGCGGCGAACATCTGCATGCCTGCGACGTCGACCTTCCCATGCAGTGCTTGCAGTTGCGGGTCGACTCGGAGGGCTGAACCCAGAATGTTGTACAGCAACCGCGCGAGCTTGAATCGGTCGGTGTTGAGGTTCTGGGTGAAGTTCGGTCCCGATGTTTTCGCCTCTGGGGGCCGCATACCGGGGGAGGTTGCTTGACGAACCGCGGGTGACTGTCCTTCGATCCTGACGGGGTCGATGTCAATCAGCAGGATCGGAGCGGCCCGTGATTCGCTGTAGAGGATGTTCGTCAGACTGAGGTCCCCGTAGACGATGTTGCGGTGATGGAGGAAGTGGAAAACGCGGGCTACCCACGCGCAATACCACAGGCGCTGCACCAGGTCGTTCTCGTCGATGACGACGGAGGCTCCGTTGCGGCGGGAGTGGTCGGGGTTGGCGAGCCAGTCGATGGACCGCATCACGGTCGTTTTGGCATTGACTTGCGCAATCGAAGTCTCCACGAACTCGGAGGGGACCAGGCGCATCAGGTATCCGACGACGGTCCCGGTTGCTGATGTGACGGTGTCGAGGGGCCAGGTCGTCAGCTCGTCGAGCAGCCGGCGGTCGGTCCGGTCGAGCTGGTGCCGGTAACGGACGAGTACTGCGAGATTCGCGAGTTCCTCGGCGTTGGCGTTCTTGAACTCTTTGAAGGCGCAGACAGGTTCGGGCACGAGACCGTGAGGTGTGTCGACTTCATGGACGGTCCCGAACCCACCGGAGCCGAGCTCACGGCGGATCCTCAGTGCTGCGTGATCGATCGGCATCTGCTTGTCCACCGTTCCGTTGACGTCGGCGAGCTACTGCGCTGCATATCCGAGACCGCTGAGCAGAGATCCCATACCGTCCGAAACCCAGCCGTGGGCGTCGCCGGCGTCGGCGAGAACGACATCCTGGAGGAAGCGCACACACACGTCCCTCAGACGGTTGGGGCTGGCACTCGGGTCCGACACAGTTCGGTTCGCGGCCCAGGCGGTGTGGGCGGCGAGGTAGCGGTTGTCGGCCCCGTCGCCGATGATCCACAGCAGCACCGGCCAGGTTCCGCCGTCTGCGGGTCGAGTTGGGATCGAATCGGCCTTGGCAACAACGATGCGGAGTCCGTCCGAGGATGCCGAACCCGCTGGTTGTCCGGCCACTGGCGCGCCGTTGACGTGCTTTCGGTGCAGGGTTTCCCAACTATTGCGTGTGCTGTCAAAGGAAGCAAAGCCGTCCGCTGTGATCACGAGACGGAAGACGTCGGCGAGGAACGGTTGGGTCCGAATGTGGTTGGACAGCGCCAGCAGGGCTGGTTCGAGTAGATCGGTCGCACCGTGTGCGTCCGAGTGCTCGATGATCAGCTCGACCGATCTCGGTTGGTCCACTTCGATGTTGAACACGGGCATTGACATGTCGATCTCCTCTCGGATCAGACGTCCGTGGGGTCCGGCAAACCGTAGGTTGTCGACGTGCGGGGGCCACTGGCGTAGCCGGTGCCCGGACGATGACCTGTCCCCGTGGCGGTGGTCGGTCCGTTCCCCGGCGTCGTTGCGGGTCCGGGGGCTCCGGCGTGTCGACTGGTGGGTGCCGATCCGGGTGACACGCCGTGGCTGTTGCCGTGTGGTGCACCAGGCCCGTGACCTGGTGCCGGGATACTGGACGCCACCGATGCTCCGGCGCTCCCGATCAGGACCGGTGGGGTGGCAGTGGTGGCCAAACTCGCGGCCCACGAATCGAGTTGGTCCTCCGCGGCGATCTTGGCGTGTTCTCGCCACCGCGCCAATGCTGCCTCGATGACCTCGGTCTGATGTTCGACGACCGCGTCGTTGATCTTCAGGATGGTGTGCTGTTGTTTGTCGATGCGGTCCTTCTCTGCCGCCATCTCCGCATCGTCCCTGAGTTCGTGGCGCTTCTTCATTGCGCCGATATCGGCGGTCGCCGCCGCCGCCTCGGCACTTTCGAGTTCGTCGAGAACTTCGTCGTACTTCGTTGGCGTTCCGAAACCGGCCAGGACTTTGAAGATGACCGGCAGAAGTTCCAGCGCGATGAACATCGCCCACACCGTGTATCGGGCCATCGCCACGGTCGCATCACTTCCGACGAGGTCGCTGAGTGCCTTCATCCGCGCGATGATGCCGCCGTTGGCCTGCTCGAGTTGATAGCTGGTGTCCTGGGACGAGGCGATCTGCTCACGCAGTTGGGTGACCTTCTGCTCGACGATGGGCAGTTCCTGCTCCGCGTCGTCGATGCGGCGCTGACTCTCGTCGAGAAGGTTTCCCTGCAGGGTTTGTGCGACCCGGTCCTTCTCCTGCCTCTTACCGTCGATCGCGGTGACCGTCTGCTGCCATCGGGCCATGGCCTCGTCGGCAAGACGCTTCTTCTCGACACAGATGGCCGCGCAGCCGGCGATCCCGGTACCGCCGGTGCCCTCCTCTTCGGCGAGCGCGAGCGACCGCGCCGTGTCGTATTCGGACTTCTGCTTGTCGCCGGTCTTCTGCAGCGCGTCGATCTCTGCTTGGACCGCTTGCACCTGTGGATGCGCCGCCGGATCGGCGGTCGGCCCGGCGTTGATCAGTGCCCGCAGTTCCCCGGACTTCTGCTCCGCGGCCGAGAGGTCCGCGGACGCGGTCGAACTATTGATCTCGGTGCGCAACTGTTCCTGGGCTGTGAGGATGTTGCGATTTAGCTGCGCTTCAATTTCCGACTCGAAGATCTTCAGCATCAGGGGTGTCGAGATCACGGCTCCGAGAATGAGGGCCAAGAGCACCCGCGGAACGGCCAGCGTAAGAAGTTTCTTGCCCTCCTTTTCATGCGCCATACCGATGATGAGCATGCGGTCGAGGTTGAGGATCGCCAGACCCCACAAAAGGGCGGCGATGATCGTGACCGGCCAACTACCAGTGACACCGGTGACGTGAAGCGCGTAGCCGGCCGAGATCGCCGCGAATGCGGCGGTGGTCAACAGGACCGCACCCATCGCGGCTTGGCGCGGTACCTGGCCGGGCAACTTCTCGAGAACATCGAGACGTGCGCCGGTGAGACGAGCGAGAAATAGGGAGGGCGTCATCTGCTTCTACTTGTTTTCGACGGAATGGAACCAGCGGACGAGCGAGGGGACATCACACTCGTGCCGTCGGCCGAACGTGCCACATCAGGGCCAACGGGAGTGCAGCGACGAGCAGGGTCAGCCCCAACACCGTCGGAAAGGCCGCGCGCATTTGCCACAACCTGAGATATCCCACACTGGAGTAACAAGGCCATGCAATCGCCGAGTTCGTCCAATAGTGGGTCGCAGAACACACCCAATAGGAGGGGACGGTAGGCGAATCACCATAGATCGCGGGGGGAATCGTCTGGTCGACGTCCGGTGCGCGGGCTTCGACCGCGGAGATTGTCGGTGCCGCCATGGCCCGCAGGTCGTTCGCGAAGAATGCCTGCGCGATCGGGATCGACACGACGATCCCCAACGCCACAACCACTCCGTACAGTTGCAGTCGGAACGCTCTGTCGCCCTGTTCGGACCGTGCAACAGCATCACGGACACCGACCACCATGCGGTGCCACCGCGGATACCAGTAGATTCCCCACGCTACGGTCACGACCGCAAGTGGCTTCCACACGACGCTGCCGAGGGCACCGACAGCAACCACGGGGATCGACGCGACCACCGCCGTGCACGCAGCGACCGGATCAACGAGGGTCGACCTCAACCGACCGTAGGCACGCTGTACCTGCAGACGGTGGTCAGGGGCGCGGAGACCAGATCGCGATTCCGGTCCGGTCATCGAACAGCCCTCGCTTTCCGAACGAAGCCTGGGCCGCGAAGTTCAACGCGGTCGGCGGCGAAGCCCACTGGTCTCCGAGAGCGCGAGAGACCTGGTTGGTTCCGTCACCGAGCGCATCACCGATGCCATCCGAGCACAACAGCAGAACGGCAGCGGATTCGACCGTGACCTGCAACGGCTCGACGGCGGTGTGCTTGGAGATAGGCAGCGCAGAGGTGGTGGTGCTCGTGACATCCGTGGAGGGGGATTTGCCGCCCATCAACGCACTCCACGACGCAGGCGCACCCGGACTGCGATCTGTTCGGCCCAGCCATAGTGACGAGTCTCCGACGCCGGCACAGGTCACTGCCCAGTTGTCCGCAGCAGCGGTGTCGATGACGGCAACCAGTGCCGTTGTCGCCATCAGGTTCCGAACGTCGGCGAGGGTGCCATCCTTCACGCCGTACCTCCTGGCCACAGCATTCACGTGTTCGGAGGCATCACGGAACAAACCAGTCCAAAACGGCTCGGACACCTCCAGATCGACGCCGACAAGTTCGTCAACCAGAAAGTCCGCTGCTGCCGCTGCGGCGACGTGAGACTTCGGTGCACTGCCCACTCCATCGCAGACCGCGACCACCAGACGGCCCGTGCCGGCGGAGTACCGCACCGCATACGCGTCCTGCCGGACGGACCCGTCGTACCGGTGCGACAGGCCGCGAACGGAGGCGGCGCGAACTGCCCACCCCCCGAAGTCGAATGCATCGCAGACCGTGTCCGGGGGCGCGGGTTCCGCGGAGGGCTCGTTTCCGGTGATCTCCCCATAGGACCGACCTGGATCGCCGATCGTGTAGGGCTCGGGCAACGCGGGGAGGTCGTCGGCCAGCGCGTCCTGGCTCACACGGTGTCCCATGCCGGAGCTTGCTGCAGAACGTCTTCCGTTCCGGCCTTCTCCAAGGTGATCTTGGGGGAGCCCTCGGCAGCAGATTGGGTGGAGCTGACGACCGACTGCACGACGATCTTCGCGATCGCCGCGATCGAATCGGCGCGTGTCATCCCCTGCTTCGCAATGAAGTAGAAGCTCTCATTGCGGCGTTTCGGGTGCGTCGTGTATGCGAGATTCGCCGCGTTCGCATCACCGAAGCCGAACGGAATGATGTTCGGGTACGGCGTGGCGGATACCAGGTCGTTGAATGCGCGCTGCCACTCGGCGTCGTCTTCGGTGGGATACCCATCGGTGACGAAGAAGACCATCGGTCGATACACCGTCGAGTGCTTAGCCTTCAGTGCCGGAACATCCGCTTCGATCTGCCGGCGGAGCGCATCGAACGCGGCAGCGAACGAGGTCGCGCCCCGCGTCTCGAGGATGTTGCCGCTGCCGATGAAGGTGTCCCGCGCCAGATCCATCATCGGAATATCCACTCGCGCCGAGTCGCTGAAGCTCATCACCGAGACACGCGCGATGTCCGCAAGAATCGGACTGCGCAGGATCTGATCCTTCAGATCACGCAATGCCTGATTGAGCGCTCCCATCTCGTCCTCCATCGAGTACGAGACATCGAAGAGCAGGTAGAACGGTGCGACGGGTGCTTCGTCGACCTCCACCTGAGCCGGCGCGAATTCCGTCGCGTGCGCGGAAAACGGCTGCGTGGCCGAATCCGGCGCGCCATACGGCTGCGGCGGAGACGGGTATGAAAATCCCCCCGGGTCAGTCATTCCGTCTGTCCTTCTGTTCGTTGGAAGCACTTCTCTATAGCTGCTGGCGATGGCGCCGTTACAACCGCACAACAGGCATGATCCGCCCTGCTCCGCAGAGTCTAAGCAGCCCAGTCGAAACCCAATAACCGTGATCGGCAGATTCATTCAACTGAATGACAGGTCGCGCAGGCCTCGCGAGAGACCACCGACAGGGACCTGCCGACGGTCAGGTGACCGACGGGGCGATGTCGCCATCGACTCGGCCACGTACGTCAGGGCTGTGGGGAAGACCAGGTCGCAGACCTCGGATATGCTCCCCGCGCCGGAGGAGTGTGACTCTCTCGGGCTGAACAAACTGATGGTCCGCCCCCGCGGCCGCTGAGGATGAGGACAGTGACGAACAGCGCAAATTACCAGTGGTCGGGTGGCGCAAACAGCATGCCGCCCGGAGGCGAGTCCCCCCGTAGGGGCGGTTGCCGTCGGTGTGGCGAGCGAACCAAGTTGTTCCGCACGTACTGTCCGAACTGTCAACCCTTCGTCCGGCGCATCCTCGGCGAGTATGCCGATGCTGCGAAGCAGGTTCTTGACCGGTCAGGACCACTTAGCCCCGAGTGGGACAATCTGCAGCGGTGGTTGAGCGGATCAGGGGTTCCCCCTCAGGAAGCGACATCGGCGATCGCTCGCGAAGCGTCAGTATGGCTGAACCGACTCGTCGTAGACATATGCGCCGACGGAATTGTCACCGATCGCGAGATGCACACCTTCACCAGGGCGACGGCGGTACTGAACCTTCCCGACCGGCAAGTCGCTCCCCTCAGGCAACAGCTGGCACGTGAACAGGCGCTCGGCGCCATCCGGCAGGGAGCACTTCCGAACATTACCGTGTCGGGTCTGCACCTCCATTCTGGGGAGATCTGCCACATGATCGTTGGTGCGACGCGTTGGCGTGACCTCAAATCCGGGCCGCAAGCAACCCCGGGGCAATTCGGTGTCACCAACCGACGGGTTCTGTTCATCGCTCCGCAACACGGCGGCGAGGTACCGCTGTCGAAACTTCAGCGAGTGTCGTACTTCGATCCCCGGACGATCCTCTTAGAGGCGACCAGCAGGTCACTGAGCGGCCGATTCACCGTCGACGACGCGGAGTACGCCGCGCTCATCGTCGACATCGCACTGCGGATCGACCGCCGACAATTGTTCCCCGGCCAGGCAGGCCAGCGATCGCGACACATCCCACCACATGTCCGCAACGCGGTGTTCCAACGGGACGGGGGACGGTGTCAACAGTGCAGCGCAACCGAGTACCTCGAGTTCGACCACATCATCCCCCACTCGATGGGAGGGTCGAACGACGCCAACAATATTCAACTCCTATGCCGCCGCTGCAATCTCACAAAGGGTGCTCGAATATAACGCTGCCCACCGCGGGTTGTCTCCGTGGAGATGGTACGGACCGGATGGGGATCTGACCGACGTATCGAAGTCCGATGAAGGTCGGCCATCGCATGACTCTCAAAGAGACCGACCAGGGTCACTCGATGACGATCCGATGCGAGTTGGTCGTCCACGCTGACTAATTCCCTGACTGACCCATGGGTGTCTTTAGCAAGAATCCGTCGATGGGAACGACCACTCGACCGGCGCAGATAAGCTCACTCCACCTTGTGTGTGTCCGGTCTGCTCGGTCGTCGATAAGAATGGCGGGTTACGCAGTCGTACAACGATCTCGGCTGACGTTTCGGTACGTTCCGCGACGTGTCACTTGTCGCAGGCGATTCCGTCCTTGTCGCGGTCGAGCTTCGTCGAGTATCCGGGCTCGCCCTGGTACATCGGTGCCGCGCCGGCGGCTTTCGCTTCGGCGCACGAGCCGTAGCTGACCGTCGACTTCGGCGCGGGCGCGATGGCAGCCGGTGGGGTCGTCGGAATCACGACCGGCGCTGGTGGTGGTGCCACCGCGATTGTCGTGGTGGGAACGACCGGGGCGACGGGCTGCACGGCGGCCGGCGACGTGGTGACCGGGGCGGCGACCGTGGTCGTTGTCGGTGCCGGACGTGATGTGGTGGTCGGCTTGGCGCTCGAGGCATCGACGACCTCAATTCGTTCTTCAACGACGCCACGCCGGGTCTGGCGGGGAACCTGCTGGCGAACGCCGTCGGCGGCGGCGTCGCGCACGGCAACTGATACCGAGAGAGTGGGTGCAACACCATGAAGAAGCCGAACCTCGGACGTAAGTCCTCACGGCATCCCGCCGTAATCGACCTTCTCCGTGGTACACCCACCGGCGTCGTCCCCCCAGGCACTCCCACCACTGGTGCGGTGCCCGGGGGGCCGGCCCAGCCATTACCAACAGCAGCCCGGAGAACGCGTGGCCCTTCCGGTGGTCGCCGCCCATACGTGAAGACCGCAGCCGCAATTGGCATGGCCGCCGCCATCGTTGCGGCCGTGGTGGTGGCGAACGACCAGATGCGCGAGGGCAACCCCGATCCGGCTCAGGCTGCGATGACGGCGGCCGCCCCGACCGACGAGAACGGACTGCCCACGCTCAACCTGCCTGAACCTGAAAGGGTCGAGGAATCGGAGGCTGCAGGGGACGGCGATTGCCGCGCCGATCGCGGTGATCAGAAGAGCGGTGCGGGCGTCATCGCAGCGTTCAACCACGCGTACTACAGCCAGCGCAACGGGGAAGCCGCACGAGCGCTTGCGACGCCTACTTCATCGGTGCAGCCCGCACCCGAGTTGCAAAAGTTCATCGACGCTATGCCGGTCGGCACCAACTACTGCATCCGCACGATCAAGCTATCCGGCGGGGTCTACCTGGTCGACCTCTCCCTGATGAAGCCCGGACAGCCGGTGGACCGCGGCACCCAGACCGTCACTACCCAGAAGACCGATGGCCGCTGGTTCGTCGACGTCTTCAAGTAACCCCGCCCCCGGGGCGGAGGCGGTAGGGCCACCGATCACCGAAAGGAACCACGAACCGATGACCCTGTCCCACAGGCGGCCCCGCCGGACAGCTGCCGCTGTCGCTCTTGCCGTCGGCGGCATCAGCGCGCTGACCGCCTGCGGAGGCGACGAGGGCCGCATGGCCGCGGCGGTCTCAGCCTTGACCAGCGGAGTGATCGTCACCGATGCGAGCACCGATCTGGGCAGCATCATCATCGGCTGGGGAGAGGACCACTCGGACACTGTAATCACCACGCCCGCCCCGACCAGCTCGACGCTCGCTGCTACGGAAGCGCAGACGCACTCGCAATCGACATCACCGCCCCGCACGGATGGAAGATTCACGCCCGCAGCGGCTCTCAGATACTCGCCATCGAGAACGTCGACCAGGGCCTCGCCCGAACCGACGTCGACGCCACCAACGAGTACCTCGACATCGCACAGTCGATTGACTGGTCCCAGCCAGACGAGGTCGATATCGCGGCCACCGCTGATGCCCGCAGGGTTGGAACTCGCCGTTGGCTCTGTCAACGACGACATTCAGCTCAAAGCCTTCTATCGAGAGCACGGTGACGTCTGACGATGACCTGTTCATCGCACTGCCTGAGCCTCTGCCGACTGCTGAACACCCGGACGGTGCTCCAGCGCAAAGAGGCGACCGCTACGCGAACCTGCGCGCGCACATCGATCAGACACCGCCGCCGGGTCGCTGAGATCGTCGTCCCTTCGAGGATGAGCGGCCGCGACCCAAGCCGCGTCAACGACCACGGGTCAGCCCCACGTTCAGTTCCGGTTCAGGCCGTGCTTCCTGGTGTCCAGCGCCAACTTGAAATGGCTCTCCGCCTCGTCGATCACCGTCGTCGGCGTCGCCGGGTCGAAGACCCTCAGTATTGAGAAGCGGAATCCGGTCGGATCGACGTTGCGCAGCTCGACGTTGCCGCCGTGGCCGTTGGCCGCGTAAGCGCTCCAGCGCTGGCGAATGCTCTCCGCGCCGTCGGCCTTGCCGACGTACTGGCGGCCGTCCCTCGTGTCGGTGATGAGGTAGACGCCGACCACCGATGAGAGCGCCGTCCTCCAGGCCGCGTACCTGTGTTCGCGCATCACCGACTGGAGCTGCGCACGGTCGAGGACGAGCCGGTCGAAGCCGGGGAACGGGACCGGCTGGGCGTCGGCGATCTCCATGACCGGGTAACCGGCGGCGGTTGGACCATTGAGCCGCCAGGTGCGCGGCGACCTCCAGCCGATTACGAGACGGTTCCTGAGCTCCACCATGTGCTCGGAGATGACGAGGTCGAACATGCGGTGTGTGCCGTCGGTCGATGTCTCGCCGCGGTTCTCGATGACCGACCACAAGCGCGCGCGGTCGCCGCCCTCGCGAACGAAGACAACCCAGATCTTGGGCGGCACGACCGGGAAGGTCCGTGGCTTCGCCGACTGCCGACTCGTGTACGCCAGGATGGCCTCATCGGTGGAGTCGGCGTCGATGCCCGCCAGACCCGTGTCCTCGTGCTCACGGACGTAGGCGTGGCGGATCACCTGGGCGTCGCGGGGTCGATGCCAGCGCTCCGCAGGATCGGCTCGAGCGTCAGAGTCATTCCAGTACCAGCGCCCCGAACTCGTGGCGGAGTCTCTCCGCATCGTCCCCCACTTCGCTCGCCGGCCCGTACTGGTAGGTGACCATACGAACCCTGGACCCTTCAGTGCGGTTATAGAAGTAGCTCGTGTACTGGGCATTGTGCGGAGCCGCGCGGAGCTGGACGAACTGGCAGAGACGCAGCGGCGACTGCGAGCCATCGCGCACCAGATACAACTCGCCGTCGAGCATGGCGTCACCCACCCTGAAGTTCCTCGTGACGAATGGGGAGCGAGTACCGCGTGCTACTTCTGCAGCTTGGGTGTACCCGTCACGGCCGCGCTTGGCACTCCCGGCGCGGACGAGGAGGAGCTGCGCCCAGACGTTGCCAAGAAGCTGGCGAAGCTCGCGTAGGTCCGATACAAGAGAGTCAACCTGTCCCCTCCGCTCCTCCTCGGATGTGTGCCCGCCGTGGCCACTCCATCGGTTGCGCTTCGAGTTCACCTCTTTGAACTTGTTGACGACGTCTTTCGCAATCAGACGCTCAATCGCGGACTCACTGAGATCACCGAACGTCGCACGGATACGCGCAACCTCGTCCGCATCGCCGCTGTCGGCAGCAGCGCGAAGATGCTTGGAAGTCCTCTCCAGGATGACCACCCAGGTCCCGAACGAGGCCCGCTCGATGCCGATGTGCTGGTCGTTCAACGCCTGTCGAATGGCCGCTTCGATCTCGGCGCTGCTACCCGGATCGCTTCGGCAGGCAGACAGCAGTACCGTCGCGTGAAAGGTCACGAGAGCCTCCCAGGCATGGAGGTACGCCTGCAACTGGTCTCCGAGCGCGGTTGCCGTTTCCGCTGTCCACAGAGCTGATGCGACGGGGAAGGGAAGCTGCTCGAACCATGCAGTGAGCGAGTCATCGAACGCGTCCGCGAGCTTGCTCACGACCTCCTCCGCGTCCTCGGGCGAGGCCCAGATACCTTCTCGCTGGCTGCTCAGCTCAGCCTGAAATGACGCAAGGCGTTCGTCGGCTGAAGTGAGAGCGAACTGCACCGCCTTGCTGGGAGCCGGGATGATGAGCTCGTCGGCCCACCGCATTAGCGAATGGGGGGCAGACCTCAGTGCGACCACATGCGTGCCGGAGCTGCTGGCATCGATCGCCCTGCGCCGGCTGGCGATCCCTTGCTCCGAGTTGAGCCACGCAGCCAAGAAGGCTGGCTCAACCAGATCGCCGTCGAGTGCGATCGAGAGGATTCGGCCATCGGATCCTGAGCCAGCTGCATCAACGGAGACAGTGCCGACACGCGTTGTCGGGATGAAAAGTTGCCCGTGGGCCACTCCGGTCGAGTCCTTGACCGATATGGGCTCCCGCGCAAGGAGAGTGCTGAGCCGTCGGCCGGGCCAGCCGTTCGCCGCCAGATCAGCGAGCAACTCACGAGAATTATCGCCAAAGATGCGGCTGGGGTTCAGGTCTACGAACTCGCGCTGCTCTTCGCTGACCGAGACGCCGGAACCTGGACCGTATCGAGCCTCCAGGAGCAGAGCGTCGATCGGTGAGTCGTTGTACGTCGTGAGACGCCACGAGAGCTGGTTCCCTTCGCTGGACACACGCGAGAGTTGCGCCTCCCTGCGGATGAACTGCCGAAGGCTGACGCTGCGGTTCCGGGGCCCCGCCTTCCATGCCCTCAGTCCCGACTCGAGCTCCTCGAATGCCTGGACGGGCATCGAACGATGACGGCGTTCACTCGTGAACTGGGTCTGAAGGTCGGCAATCATCGCCTTGCCTCGCTGGCCCTTGCTGTCATGGTTCGTCAAGGTCAGCAAGTACAGAGGAATCGACGTATTCGGGGCGAGACCCTCCGGCAATCGTGTCACCGACTCGAGCAAGCCAGCATCCACGATCTTCCGCCGCACGAGTTCGTCGGCACCTCCGGAACTCAATGCCCTGGGGCTAACGAGAGCTGCGACCCGCCCGCCGCCATCGGCCGCTGGCCGTAACTTCTCAAGCGCCAGTGAGATGAAGAGCCACGTGCTGTCGGAACCTCGCGGAAGACCGAATCTGAACGCGCCCGAACGCTGACGCGCTCTGACAGCCGACGCGGCACCCCTCCAGTCCGCGCCCCACGGAGCGTCGACGAGCACCAGGTCGGCTTCGAAGTCCTCGAAGCCATCGTGCTCGAGAGTGTCTCCTAGAGCCAGTTCCGCGTCGGCAACAGCTTTGAAGCGATCCCGGCTCGCCACCACCGCGCCTTCGCTGATGTCCTGGCCGCGATACCGGACCTGCAATCCGGCCGATTCCAGTGCAGTGACAAGCATGAGGCCTGCAAATCCAGAACCTGCTGCGGGATCCCAGATGTCGACTGACCTACGGCTTGTATCCAGGCGGCTAAGACACCCAACTGCGAGAGCGCGGGCCAAGGACAGGCTCGTGGTCTGCTCCAGACCGACTGAACCACGCTCCTTGTCGGAGAATGCTTCGCTCGTCGGAGCCTGGAGAACGGCGCGAATCGCTGGATGAGCGCCCTCTACTCGCATCGCACTTACCGGTTCTCGTCCGAGGCTTCGACGTCATCCGGGGCCGCTCCATCGTCCGTCATCCGCATCCGGCGCGACTGGTAGAGATACGCGCCGATGAGCCGAATGAACTCGTCGGCGCGCTCGTTCTCACCGGTCAGCGCGCCTGCGAGCTTGCCGAACGCGCCCTCGGTGAGCACCGCGGCATCGGTCAGCGTCTCGCGCAGCTCGGGTGATGCCAGGAACTGGTTGACGGCGTAGTGGTCGATTTGGTCGGCGATCCGCTGGTCTTCCTCGGCCATTCCGGCCGCTGCGATCACGTACTCGGCTTCAGAATAGGGACCGCGCAGAGTGTCGGCGACACTCCTTACGAAGCTTGACAGGACTGACACGACAGGCGGTTCTCCGGATCCGGTCGGCGCTGAGCATGCCGGCGAGACCGGCACTTGAGATGTGTTTCACACCATAGCGTGAATTCACCGATTCGCTGACCTGATCGCTGCGAGTTTCGTTGGGCGGCAGGGGACGGTGTGTGGGCGTGGTTGAGCATCCGACCTCTCGTGTCGGGTTGTTCCAGATCATCGCGGCGAGTCAGGGTTACACCTCGAAGGCGGCGGCTCAGACCGGGATCGCGTCGATCAAGGACAATGCCGCATCCGCTCCCACCGAGGATTTGACCTGACCTCTGATGATCCCCGTCGCGCCGATGAGCTGAGACCGCAGCCGACAGGGTCGGGGCGGGGTTGGCGGATTTCGCTGGGGGTGTGCGTGGGTCTGCTGCTGGGGTTCTTCTGTTATCTGCCGGCGGTGATCTTGTGGCAGCACTACGGGGGTGGTCCGCAGCCGCGGGTGTATCCGCACGGTTCGTTCAACTCGTTCGGGTCTGATCCGCCGCCGACCTCTTACGGGTGAGCTGGACGGGACCGGCGGTTGTGGTGGTGGCGTGCGGGTTGGTGACGGTTCCGTGGCGGCCCGCCCGGCAGTTCGCTCTGCCGTTGGTGGGTATAGTGCCCCGGCTTGTTATCCGAACTTCTGTATGTACTCCTGCAGTGATCGTCGGATCACGTCAGAGATTGTCTCGTCTCGCCGGTAGGCGATCTGTTTCGCGGTCTCCCATAGTTCCGGGTCGACTCGTATCGCCTTCTGGGGTGTGCCCTTGCTCATTCGGCAGCGACCGGTGTGCAAGCCGTTGCGGCGCGGGTGGTGTGGTCGAGTGCGCTCCCTCGGAGTGCCTGCATCACCATCGAGTTGATCGCCTTCTGGTCGAGCGTGGCGGCGAACTTCTCGGGTATCTGTGCTCGCGTTCCGCCAGTGGCGGTGACGATAGTCATGGTGTATCGGGCAGGGTTCTGGCGCTGCTGCTGGTGTTCATGTCGCGAACCTTTCGTCGGCAGTTGCTGATGTGGCGTGCTCGCGCTCATTGGGTGTAGCGTGCGTCTACTGCGGATATGACGGCCTGTACATCGCTGTCGGGCATGTCCTTCGCCCATGTGATGCCGAGGCTTCCGGCGAGTCGCTGCGCGGTCATATGCATGACGACGTCGGGGGTGTCGTACTTGGCGGCGAGGGCGGGGATCCAGTCGGCCAGGGTGCGCATTTCGAGTTCCTCCCGTTGGGGTGTGTAGACACCCTAGCATGGTGTCTACACACCCCGTCAACCCGAGAGCGCAGAGGTACCCGACAAGCCCTACGACAGGCCGGCTGCTATCCGCCGGTGAGCCGTTTGAAGACTCGGACATGAGCTGAAGTCACCCTCGAGGAAGGCCGAGTCATGTTCGGGATAGATGCTGTTCAGTGCCGGCCGAACTGTCGCGTGAACTGATCATGGCCCACGCTCGTCTTCGAGTTCGGCGATCCAATGTTCGGTCGGTGGTGAACCTTCCGGGCCGTCACACCGCCCGGAGAGGAATCCCGGTCGTGCGCGCCGTCGGTGCGCTCTCTAGTGCCGTCTAGTCGTTTTGGGCATGTCGGCGCCCGGATGGCGGTGCGTCCTCGGCGAGGACGGCCACCGTTTCGGCCACTGCTTCGGCGACTTGTCTCCGGAGCTCGTCTTCGTCGAGGGCTTCGAACTCGACGATCACGCTCGTCCGGAGGAGTCGCTTGAGTACGTCGCGGAGAAGCTGACGGTCGTTCACGCCCCCGCGCTCGATGTTCGGCCAGGTCTCCGCGAGTGCCCGGACGAGTGCGCGGCTGCCGCCGAGTGACCTGCGGCGGGCGAAGATCTGATCGAACGCGGCTTCGCCGAATGCGTCGAGGAGTCGATAGGGCTCGACCTGCTGAGGCAGAGCGAGGAGGTGGGCACGCCACCACAGGCGTCCCCAGACGTGGCGAGTGATGTCGGTGCCGATGACTCGGTCGACCGGCGGGCTGGGGTAGCGCCAGTACGAGACGTCGGGAAGCAACACGAGGGCGAAGAAGGCCCAGATCGAGCGGACGGACGCCTCGGCTGCCACCAACCCAGAGCGCTCGTGGAGGAGCTGGGYCACCTCCAGGTCGAAGTTCGCACGATCAGCACGCCGACCCTCGCCCGGGAAACCGGCGTTCTCGGCCGCCTTGACGATTCGATCTCGGAGATCCTGCAGCTCGTCCTCGGTTACCCGACGCCCGCCCGTCGCTGCGAACACCGCCGATCGGTGAGCGAACGCGGCACGGTCCTGCAGCTGCTCGAGGGTCGCGCGCGTGTACTGCTGGTGCAGTTCGCGGGCGGCTCGGTCGAGGAGACGTGGGTAGAGCACACTGGTCATGGCGCCGCCAACAGATTCGTCGCGTCCTGCATGCGGCTCGTGAACAGCGCAGGCTCGGATAGTCGTTCACGTCGCAGCGCCTCCAAGGTGAACGCCGGGAAGGTCGTGCGGAGCACGGCCGCGAGTAGGGCGCCCAGCGACCCCGTCGGGTAGTCGACATCGTCGGCGAAGTCTTCGTGCGTGAGAGCTCGCTCGATGAGGGTTCGCTGAACGTCGGTGCGCAGTGTGGAGAGGACCCGGCGGTCGGCGTCTGTGGGCGAGCCCGCGACCGCGAGGGCGTTGACTACGACCTCCCGCCGCTCGTTGGCGAGAAGGAGGATGGACCCGAGGGCGGCAGCCTCGAGATCCTCGCCGACCTCGAGGTACCAGCTGGCCTTGGTCGGGTAGGGCAGATCGTGGAAATCGGCGATCGCGAGCGGGAACAGGACTGCGTCGCCTTGCAACCGGATCGAGAACTTGTCGTTCCACAGCACACTGCCCGGGCGGCGGGCCGCCGCCTTCGAGGCACCTCCGGTGGACCGCCGCAACGTGAGGACGGTATTGAGCTCGAGGATGCCTCCGAGCTCATCGCCGTCGAGGTCGAACTCGACGTTCAACTCGACCCCGTCGCGCGGCGGCACTCCGGCACGCCAGGCCCGGCCTCGCAGCGCGGAGGTCGACGCCGCCCAGCGGACGGTGAGGTCGACCTCCGCGTCGTCGGCGAGTCCACTGAGCCGACGCGCGCGCAGGCCGTCGACCTGCACCGGCCGGCGGATCGAGAGGACGGTGTCGTAGTCCCAATCCGGCAGTTCCCGCGGAAGTTCTTCGGTACCGTCGGCGATTGCGCGTGACCACGGTCCCGCCAAAACCACGTCCGCCGGTGGCCGGATGAACGGAAAGGCCCGACTCACGCGGCATCCTCCCCGACAGTGGAGCCGACGACAGCGATGTCGGTCACCGTGTCCAGCACCGGATCGACAACGAGGTCGACCTCGGACGGGCTCTCGACGATGCACGCCTCGGCTCGCTCCACACCCGCGGCGGTCACCCAGCAGCGAACCACGGGTTGTGCTGCGCCGGCCGGTGCCTCGTCCTCGCGGCCCTCCCACGTCGCCACGGCGAGACGAGCGCTGAGCCGAACGGGCCCCGGCCCGGTCACCGCAAACTTTTGGACAACCACGACATCACCGTCCCGTTCCTCGACGCGGGGCTCGCCGACGGCGCCGACGCGAACTCGATCACGGGGTTTCGGCGAGGAACGACCCCCTCGACCGGCACCGGAGGAACCCCCGGCGCCGCCGCGGCCGCCGCCCTCGGCAGCGTCATCGTCCCCGCTCGCGTCCAGTCCGTCAGGCTCAGCGAACGCTGCCGCGACGAGACCGCCAAGGAAGTTGCTCGCGGCGCCCAACGCGACTCCACTCGATGTCGCCGTGGTGGTCGTCGCCGGAGTCCGAAACGCCGACAGCTGTTCTCGGATCCTGGTGAAGGTGACCTTCACGAAGGTCTTGGCGTGGCCGGTCAACTGCTCGTGTACCCACTGGTCGTGGGTCGGTGGCTCGGCAGCGGCATAGGTTTCATCGAGCTCGTCATCGGCTCGGAAGACGCCCGCGTATGCCTTGTTCACCGACCCGGGTTCGGGGCCTTTGTAGTACTGGACGACCAGCTCGGGCGAGCGCATCAAGCACACATGGTGTGGATCCCCGTCCACGCCCGCGTAACTGGCGGCCAAGGGCACTGAATCGGGCGACAGGGGAACAACGACGGCTTTTTCGAGCGCGAAGCGACCCAATGGTTTACGAGGGCTCTTGCATTCCAATGTCATCGCCCGATCCGATGGCAGACGGCGGTAGGCGGAGACGAACATCCGCAGCGGATAGGTCTTTGCCGGATCGGGAACGTCGTACGTTCGACCGCCCGCGACGACCTGCGGGATCAGGCGATGGTCACCTCGCTCCGGGAGCATGATCGGCCACATCTGCCAGGCGATGGTGTCGGCGAGGTGCTGCGCTGCCGACTCGGTGTCGTCGAAATCCTCGAGATCAGGATCGAGGACGATCAAGGTGGTGCCCGACTCGCGCTCGGCGAAGGGACGCAGTCCGAGCATCTGCGCGATGCTGTCCGCTTGGTTGCCGACCAGAGGTTCGACGTGCTCACCCTGGACGTCGCCCCACCAGTGCCGCCCGGTGTACGGCCGAGCTTGCGCGTCGACGCGCTCGCGGCTGTCGTAGGAGTCGCCGAGAGCGATGCCGATCAACCGCGAGGTCAGTCCGACACCGGGGACCTCGGTGCGTGTGTAGACCAAAATCGTCCCGACCTGGGACAACCGATAGAGCACGGCCTTGCCGTAGCCGTACGTGCCGCCGCCCTGGAAGGTGTCTCGCTTCTCGCCGACATTGAGCACGAATGAGACCCAGTCCCGGCGGTCTCGCGCGAGCTCGTCCGCGCGGGTCGGCCCGCCGAGGCCTTTGGTGCCCCGGTCGACTACCGACAGCAGTCTGAGGTTCGGGGTCCGCAGGGCCTGACGGACCTGAAGGAACGGCTGGGTTTGCGGGGGCGGGGTCAGCAGGCGCTCCCATGCGGGCCGGTGGGTCGGCGAGACGGTCGTCAACTCGATCCGGTAGGTAGTCGGCAGTCCCGGCAGCCGTGCGTCCCATGAGTTTTGCGCGGTCTCTCGAACGAACACGGTCAACGGGTCCACCGGTGGCCTGCCGAGCTGGTTTCGGATGCCCTCCGACGCGATCGCGCCGGTCGGAGGGAACGGCTGGGACCACCACTGCGGTGTCGTCACGACTGCCTCATAAATTGCGCGAGCGCCTCGTCGTCGATGCGGGCTGCGGCCGCGGGTGCGCAGTCCAGATCAATGACATAGCCGATGTCCTCGACGCCGGCGGGCACCGCGTGTCCGACGAAGCTGGCCGCGACGACCCGTGGGAAGGCGGGTCCGACCTCGAAGGCGCGGTGCTCGAGGACCTCGAACAACCGCCGCGCGTAGATCTCGCGCTCTGGTTCGCGGTAACCGTACTCCAGGAGGAGCTTGTGGAAGCCGGGCGGGTCGTCCGAGAGTGCCACGATCTCATCGACGAGTTCGGGAACCGAGATCCCCTGTCCTTTACCGAGTCTGAACCATCTGAGGACCAGTCGTCCCGGCGTCGCAAGATCGAGTTGTCGGGCGCCGTTGATCTGCACCCGACGCCCCTCCACCGCCACCGTGGTCTTGACCTCCACGGCGTCGACACCGAGGTGAAAGTCCTGTGCAGTCCGCTCCGGGCCGGTCCAGAAGGCGACGGCGCCCGGGTCCTGCCGGAGCATTTCGCGCAGCACATACAGCTCACCGAACAGCCCGGCCAAGGTTGACGGCGACAGCGTCTCGCGGGCACCGGCGAGGAGCGCACTCCAGTCGGAGAGCACTTTTCTGAGCGCGGCCACGGCCTTGTCCGGGTCCGCGGCGATCCGCTCGATTACCTTGACACACAGCGCGGTGAACAGGTCGTCCTGATTTGCTTCGACCAGCTCCAGGCACGCGTACGTGCGATAGCTCTGCTCGTCCTCCAACGCCCGCCGGCGGAGGACGACCGCCTGACCGTCGAGGTCTTCTTTGAGTGTTTGCTTCGCCAGGATCGGGACGAGCAGAGCGCGCCGGTCCGAGCGGTCCACCGCGGCGAGCAATGGGCCTCGGAAGGAGTCGACGCCGACCTCGACCGTCCGAAACGCCTTCGTCGCCGGTTGTGTGGCCACCGCGGTCCAGAGGTGCTGGAGCTGCGCACCGTTGACCGTCACGAGGATTCGTCGTCCTGCTCGAGAACGGAATCGTCTTCCACCTCAACCGCGACATTGGACAAGTCAGCGCTCCAGTACTCGACGTCGGAATCCTGGCTCCCCGGACGGGGCTCAGGAAACAGGATGGTGACACCCACAACGACGTCGTCGGTCGGCGCGGCGAGCGGTCGACGGCCGACCTTGTCCCCGGTGTTGGACTCGGGCTCGATCGGATAGATCAGCAGGAGGCCCTGATTGGGTCGTTGCTTCTGGCGCAGCGCGAGGATCTCTTTGTGCGTCGCTGGCACTGGGCCATCGAGGGTGAGATCGATGGTCTCATCGCGCCGGCTGCTCAGGGTCTTGATGTCGGCGACATCGCTGAGGACCTGGTCCTTCTGCCCCAGTCGGGCGCGCTTGACCATCCGCACGGAGACTCCGCCACCCATGTCGCGGGGTTCGGTCTCGTCCCGGCCGTTCCCGATCACCGCGACGCTCCAGCGGAGCAGGGCGCCGGCCCGGACCCGCTTCGTGATGTAGCTGACGAGGCGGTCGCGGTCGCCGTCCGACGACTCCTTGTGAAACTCATAGGATCCTAGGAAGTCGATGACGTCGTCGTAGGGAACGTCGGTGAAGACTGCCGTCTGCTTCCGGACCTCCTCGTGGCGGACGCCGTCCTTGGCTGCGGCCGTCACGAGTGCCCGGGCGGCCGCCGCGTTACCGGTCAGCCACTCACGGCCCGCGTCGGAGACGTCGAAGAACCGCGACTCCACGAGCTGCCCGCCATACGCGGCGTGGGCGAGAATCGCGCTCGTCATCTTCGCCTTGGACGTGATGCTCAACTTCGGGTGCGAGCGAAGACGGACGGCGAAGGTCAGCGGGGTCTCGTTGGACGTCATATATCGGTTGATGTCCTGCCGCATGTCCGCCTCGACCGTAGCGAGGTGCTTGAACCACCCGGCGAGCTCGTCGGTCATCCAAATTCGAGGCAGATCCGCGTAGTGGTTCCGGTACCCGAACCACCGGCCCATCTGCAGCAACGTGTCGTAGGCAGACACCGCGCGGACGAACAAACTCGTGACCAGGCCCTCGAGGGTGAGACCACGGGAGAGGGTGCTGCCGCCGACGGCGATCGCCGTCACCGGGCCGGCTTCGTAGTTCAGTCGGTCCTTGCTGCGGTAGTTGTCGATGATGACGCGGGTATCGCGGACAACGCTTCGGAGCTCGTCGAGCACCTCCTCGAACGGCACCTTCTCCTCACCGAAGTCGCTCGCCGGCACCCGAGCGGTCTCCTGATCCCACGTCGAACGGAGGCGCTCCACGAACGCCGTGTCGCCGGCATCCAGTCGACCCAATGTCCGGGCACGCAGACTCAGCAGCGGCTCCTTGAACGCCTCGTGCACGCGCGTCTCGGTCGTCGTGTGCACGAGCATGGTGGAATGCGGGTTGCCGCCACCGCGAACCCTACGAGCCGCGGTGGCAAGCCAAAACCACTCCACCGCAGCACGGAGGGAGTGGGTGATCGCCGGCTCGAAGTAGGTCGCTTCTTTCTTGTTCTTCGGCTTGAGGTCGTCGACTTCGTCCTCGGGGACCTCCCGGATCATGTCCCAGCCACCGGGGAGATCCTCGGGATCCTCACCGGCGAGAAGATCGCGCCCGAAGAGCACCTCGGTGCCGTGGTAGCCCTCGGGCTGGGGCAGGTTGACGATGAAGTCGCGAGGGTAGAAATCCTCCTCGACCGACGGGTCGATGAGGAGATTCGCGAACGGCGTCGCCGTGTACCCGACATAACCGACCTGCGGGAACTTATTCAGCACGTCGTAGAGTAGCGGGTTGATCTTCGGGGTGGCGACCGTCGACTGGTCGGCCTCGTCGTCGATGATCAGCGTCGGACACTTGTCGAGATACTCCCCGGCCGAGCCGAGCCA
The DNA here is from genome assembly GCF_056402775.1 of Rhodococcus sp. P3_B8. Classification (NCBI taxonomy): domain Bacteria; kingdom Bacillati; phylum Actinomycetota; class Actinomycetes; order Mycobacteriales; family Nocardiaceae; genus Rhodococcus; species Rhodococcus sp. P3_B8. The sequence continues at coordinate 74,806 of NZ_JBFUGT010000020.1, read as the reverse complement.
CTTGCTGAGCTTTCGCAGGACAACGGGGTTCTTCTTCACCACCAGCAGCAGACACTGCCCCTTCGCCGCGAAGAACGCCTTCGGATTCGGCGGCGGAACGAAGTCCTGGGTCTCGCTGGTGACCTGGTGCCACTGCCCCGGGTTCGAGTCGACAAGGTCCTTGACGAGTCGAATCTGAGTTTGCCGGCGCAACGAGTTGTGGATACCCGACAACACGATGAACAGTTTGTAGCCCCGGTCGGCGGCCTTCGCCATCACCGCGGTGAAGTTGGTGGTCTTGCCGGACTGGACGAAGCCGACAACGAGCCCACGGGTCCGGAATTCGTCCTGCTTCGGGTGATCGAGCAGAGCGACGACCTTCGTCGACGACTCGTCGACCGACTGAATGTTCTCCTCGCCGAAGTCCTTTTTCCGCATGGACCCCAGGAGGGCGGGCCAGTTCTTGTCCTTGTCGAGGTCCGGGCCCGTGTACCAGGTAGGGCGCCCGTTGAGGAACACCGACGGCGGCTCGTCGAGTTCACGGATCCGCAGGCTCTCGGCCTCATGCTTCGCGCGCACCAGCTTGACGACCGATTCGTCCGCGCCGAACAACCGCAGATTCTTCACGGCATCGTGCGGAGTCATCGACTCGGTGAACTTGAGGAACACCTCGTACAGCTGCTCCACCTGCTCGTCGGAGATCTCGTCGGTTGTCATTCGCCCCCCAGAACATGCGCGTCTTCACGATCGACGCTGACCTTGGTGGCAGCATCGAGGGAAAGAATATAGGTCCCCTACTTGGGCCCCGCCGCCTCGTCCATCCAACGACGCCGGGGGACGCTGGTTCGTAGCTGAAGCGCCCGGTCCGACCGGGCAACCCAGACAAGGGGCGATATTGACGCCTCCGACAAAGTCTGCAGGCGACGGATCCGCAGGCCCGGCCCGCGGAAGCTCGTCCCAGGACACACCCTGTACGCTTCGATTTCTGTCTGAGCCGCACGCTATGGTGTGCCCATGCCGCGCGCCTCAGCCATCCGAACCCTTGATCTATTTGCAGGCGCCGGGGGACTTTCCGCAGGTCTGCACGCTGCGAACAAGCGCTTCAAGCCGGTCACGGCCGTGGAAATGGACGTGGTAGCAGCCGCGACCTACGCCACAAACTTCCGCACACACGTCTACGCCGGGAAGATCGAAGACTGGCTCCTCGAAGAGGACGTGCCCGCGGTTGATGTCGTCGTCGGCGGGCCGCCGTGCCAGGGGTTCTCCTCCCTGGGCCGGCAGGACACAGCAGACGCTCGCAACACTCTGTGGTCGCAATATGCCGAAGCGGTCCACCGCGCAAGACCCAGTTACTTCATCATGGAAAATGTCCCTCAGTTCATGACGTCTCCCGAGTTCGACCTATTTCACCGGAGCACCGAGCCAGATGGAAAGCTGGCGGACTACACCTTCAATGCCGCTGTGCTGAATTCTGCACATTTCGGCGCCGCCCAAGTGCGTAAACGGACTATTGTCATAGGGTGGCATCGGGACCTGGACTCACCGGGAATGCCTGAATCGACACACCTCGAGTCGGCCGTGACTGTACGTGAAGTCCTCGACGGCGTCGCTCCGACAGTCAGGGAGACACAGCTTCCCGAGTCTTACATCGAGTTCAACGGTAAGACACTCCCGGGAGCGTTCAAATCTTCAGATCTGCACCTCAGCAGACAATATGAAGACATCTCATTGGAAAGGTTCGCCTGCATTCCAACAGGTGGGAATCGGTTCGATATTCCAGACCATCTGCTCTCCAATTGCTGGCGTAACCACAAGTCCGGCTCCACAGACGTCATGGGCCGCCTACATTGGGATCGCCCGTCCGTGACAATACGCACCGAGTTCTTCAAGCCGGAGAAGGGGCGATACCTGCACCCGACGGAAAACCGCGCGATTACGCACTACGAGGCAGCACGAATTCAAGGATTCCCAGAGGATCACCAGTGGGTGGGTTCCAAGACCGCGATCGCGAGGCAGATCGGCAATGCGGTACCGATTCCGCTCGGGTGCGCCATCGGCAAGACCATCGCGCGAGCGTTATCTAAGCGATAGCCTTCTTCGCGCTTGGTCCTCTCGGCAAGGTCATGGCCGACACATGATGACTTCTGCTGCGACCTTAGTGATGGCTGGCGCGCGACTGTCCCCGCCGCGCATGCTGGCCCAGTGTTGATCCTACAAATCCTTCGCGGCGGGCGAACGCAACTTCCGCTCGATCAATAACATCGATCTGACCTGGGCCGGCGCCCCCACGCGTCGAAACTGGCGTCCGCGGCCCTGAGCGATCCATTCTCTCGACTCGGGTAACTTCTTCATCTCTGACACAGTGAGCACTTCGGTGACGAAACCTCTGGTCATACTGCCGCAACCGTAGCCACATCGTAGTGGTCAATGCCGTTACCTGCGGATTTGAGGCGTATAGGATCTGATGGTTGGCGTAGCCCCATCGAGTCGGCGTTCTTCCTTGCAAAGCACTCCCACTCCTGCGCAGAGTGTGGCAGCGGTGCCGGCGGCCCCGGCCGGGGCTGCGGCCGAAGCGAAGACGCCTGCTCCTGCAGCGAAGGCGGTACGGGGGCGCCGAACACCGGCGAGGACATCGTCTGCGAAGACACCTCCCTCGTCGACACCGTGACGGTGGGCCTACGCGGATGTCGCCGGCCTACCTACCTCCACTGCTGCGGCCGTGGTTGCGGTGCTCGACGGCGCGACCGTGGGGTCTAAGTGTTGTTCGCCGTCCGCGGGGGTGTGGTTGCGGGCTTCGATGGCCGCGACGGTGTTGTCGAACGCTTTTCCCAGGACGCGGGTGCCGAAGACGCCGAGCACGGCCCCGAGCGCGCGTCCTTTGAGGTTTTTGCCGTCGCGGACCACGACGGCGTCGACGTCGGTGGTGCCGTCCGGCCGTGGGGTGAGGGTGTAGGTGTGGCCGGAGTTGCCGCCCCACAGGTTGGAGTCGGTGGTCGTCATGACGATGCGGTGGGGGTCGGTCCAGTCGTAGTGCAGGCGTTCCCAGGCCCCGCCGGAGCCCTCGGTGACGTCGGCGGTGGTGGTGCCGAGTCCGTGTACCTGGAGGTAGTTGTCGGCGCTGTTGCCGAAAACCGCCTCGCGGCCGGGCCCGAAGTCGGTGAGTGCGTCGAGGAATTGTTCGGGTGTCGCGGTGGTGGTCTGGTGCAGGTGGATCGTGGACATGACGTTCTCCTTGGTGGGTGGTGCAGGGTGACGGGTTGATCGGTGGGTGGTGTCGAGGGCGGTTAGAGGGGCGGCTCCGTCCCCGCCTGTTCGGCGACCAGGTAGGCGGCGTACCAGTCGGGCCAGTTCAGATCCTCTGTACCGGTGCGCTTCTCGTGCTCACCATGGGCGACTGCCGCGCGGAGAAGAGCATTCATCAGGACGCGGTGAGAATTAAATGTTGTGGCGGCGGTGGTGATGTGGCCGGGCAGTCGGTTGGTGACTTCCCGGTCGGCCCAGGTGTTGCCGTCGGGATCGGGGCGGGTGTCGGTGGTGCTCATGGTTGCCTTCTCACGGGGGTTCTCAAAGCGGGGTGATGTCGGGTGTGAGGCCGTCAGGGCCTGGTAGGGGAGCTGTTCGCCGCTGGCGCCCCCCAGGGGGGAGGAGCGGCTGCTCTACATCTGGGTGCTGCTGCTGTTCCAGCCGGCGAGGAGGATCTGGTCGAGCACGGTGGTTTCGGCGCGCCGGCCCTGCCGCTGGTCACGCTGGCGGTCGTGCTGACGTTGCTGCTGCATATCGTTGTCGCGGTCGAGTGGACTGTCGTGGGCGACGGCGGCGGCGACCGGCTGAGTGGCGTTCGGCTGTGCGGTGGCCGGTGCGGTGGCGGCTGTAGCGGCGCCGACCGGGATGAGGCCGAGCGCGACGGTCGCGGCGGCGACGGCAGCCACTCGCTTCCAGGATGAGGTGCTGGTGGTGGAGTGGGTGATCCGGTGGAGCTGTGTGGTGCTCATGGTGGGTGGTCCTCATCCGAGTGCCGCGGGCCCAGCGTCTGCGGCTACTCGAACGGTGTCCGGAAGGGCCGGGAACGTTACACCGGCCAACCCGGATCTAATGTGACGTGCATCACTACCGATGGGCGTCTTCCCTGTTTGGAGCGGGCGCGCGCGGGCCGGCAAGTCCAGGTCCCGTTGGTGGCAGCATTGGAGCGAGTACGGCTGTAGTCGGCCGCGCTGATCCGCATGTTCGCCGCCGAAGGGCGGGCCGCCGCCTCTGCGACCGAACCACCGTGAGATCTGGATCCGACCGAAGGAGCGTCATGAAGATGCGAACGATGCGGTCTGTCGTCGCCGACAAGTTGGGCGAACCGTCCGAGGTCCTGCGCCTGCAGACCCGCCCGCTTCCGGAGCCCGGTCCCGGCCAGGTCCGGATCCGGGTGGCAGCTGTACCTGTCCATGCCAGCGATCTGCATACCATCCGCGGGAGATACGGATTCACCCCGGAGTTCCCGATCGTACCCGGAATCGAATCCGTCGGTGTGATCGACGAACTCGGCAGCGGCACAGACGGTCTGACCGTCGGGCAACGCGTCCTCACGATCGGAGTCACGGGCACGTGGCAGGAGTATGTTGTCGCCGATGCCGGGCGGGTCTTGCCCGTTCCCGCCGGGATGAGCGATTCCACGGCCGCTCAGATTCTCGCCAACCCGCTCACCGCCGTGATCTTGACCGGTGATGTGCTCGATGTTCGACAGGGTGAATGGCTCCTGCAGACCGCAGCCGGTTCCACCGTGGGCCAGTCGGTCATCCAACTCGGAATGCACGTCGGCTTCAAGACCCTCAACGTGGTCCGCCGTCGATCCGCCGTCGAGGACATTCTCGCGCTGGGGGGCACCGCGGTGATCTGCACGGAGGATGAAGACCTGCGCGAACGGGTGGCCGACATCGCAGGCCCGGACGGTGTGTCCAAGGCGATCGATTGTGTCGGCGGTCAGGTGGGTGCGGACGTGTCGCGTGCATTGGCCGCGAATGGTGAGTTGGTCGTCTTCGGTGCGCTGTCCACGCACCGCCAAACCGATCCCGACAAGCTCACCATTCCGATCTTCGCGCGTTCACTGATCTACGAAACCAAGACCGTTCGGGGGTTTTGGCTGTTCCGCTGGTTCACCGAGACTCCGAAGGATCGGATGGTTGCAGCGATCGACCGGACAGTTCGTCTCGCGGACAGCGGCGTGTTGCGCGTGCCGGAGGGCCAGCCGATCCCCGTCGAAAAGTTCAGCGAAGCAGTCTATTTGGCCGAAGCTCCCGAACACGGGGGCAAACCGCTGCTGGTGTTCGAATCGTAGGAGGCGGATATTTCCGACAAACCCGAGCGACGCCGAAGAGAAGAGGACATTCGTCGGTGGGGCGAAGGACTACGTGGGTGTTGGCAGCGGGGTGATCGGTATGTGGTGTATCGCGACCGCGGCGGCGATCGCCCGGTAGACCTCTTCGGTAGTGCGTTGGTGTCCACCGCGGATCAGCCCGAGCAGGGTCTGGCGCAGGCTGCCCTCGAGGACCTTTTGTCTTCGCCGGTGATCGGGAGGTGCCCCGCGGCCGGGGCGGAGCCCCGCAGGTGCGCTGACATCCGCGAGCTCGCTCTCGAGGACCGGTGCCGGCGGTTCCTGCTGTTCCATGGTGCGTTCCGCAACGCCGGGCAGTTGGCGGCGTCGACCAGTCTGATGGCGAGTTCGGCGGCGCGGCTGGTGTTGCGGGAGAACAGTCTCCGATACTTCGAGGGGGTGCCCACGGTGCCGGTGTACATGTGGCACGGCACGCTTGATGGGCTCACGCCGTTTGATTCGGTGGCGGAGGTGGCGCGCCGGTACTGCGCGGGCGGGGCGAAGCTGACGTTCGTGCCGTACGGCATTTCCGAGCACATGACCACTGCGGTGGTGGGTTTTCCGGATGCGTACGAGTTCATCGCGGCACGTTTCCGGGGGGAGCCCGCGCCGACACGGTGCTGAGCGTGTAAGGTGCAGGGCTGCTCGGGAACGTGGCCCGCACAGTCACAGTCCGCTTCCGGGTGGCATCAGACATTTTGCGCGAATCTCATTAGCAGTGAGTCGATTACAGGACCGCACTGGAGTGGGCCCGCAAGGATCGCGCCGTGGACAGCCCATCTCCTGGCGTCATGCGGCCTGCGCGAGTCGAGTTAGGGCCCGCACCCGGGGGTCTCGCACTTATGGGCTCGCGTCGCGGGAGAAAATGCCGCTGAACTGAAGGTTCTGCCTTACCGTGGCGGTATGGCAGGTGAGGAGGCACGCGTGGTCCGGGACTTCGCGGGATGGTTGTCGTCTCAGGGCTGGACGGTGGTGACCGATACGGATGTCGTCGACATCGTCGCCGAGAAGGACGGCCGCCGGCTCTACGTCGAGGTCAAGGGTGCGAGCGCCGCGCCGGATTTGGACGTCGATACCGCGATCGGGCAGCTGGTGCGGCGGATGCCGAGCGAGGCGGATTAGTCGGTGTCGTTTGCGTTGGTCGTGCGCGATGAGCCTGGATCGGTGGACGCTGCGGGGCGGGCACCTCAGCGGATTCTGGATCTGTTGGGGATGGCGCTGTATGCAGTCGATGAGGACGGTCGTGTGCGGCAGCTCTTCGGCCGCGCATGAAGACTGCCGCCCGGCACGGAGCGGAGACCGGCCAGCAGGGTGGCCATCAGCATCGCCATGTCCCGTGATGGTTGGATAGTGCGGTGCTGGGGCGGCAGCTCAGTCGGTGAGAGCCGTGGACTCGGAACCGGTGGTCGCGGGTTCGAGCTCCGCCGCCTCCATCACAGGGCCGCCGGGAGGCCCGTGGGAGGACGACGTCAGGCGGGTCGAGTGTGTGCGATGCGGTGATATACGGCGGTGGTGGTCTCGTGCAGATCAGCCGAGACGGAGGATTGCACCGTTTCTGGTGTGGAGACGTGCGGGTCCTCGGATACTCCGACGTCTCAGGCGCAGTCCCGGCAGATCAGCTGCGCAGCGTCGGCGAGGCGGCTGCGGTGATGTACCAAAAAACAACTGGTGCAGGTGAATTCATCCGCCTGCTTCGGGACGACGCGGACGGTGAGTTCTTCACCGGACAGGTCGGCGCCGGGCAGTTCGAAGGACTCGGCGGTGTCGGAGTCTTCGACGTCCACGACGGGGGACTGGGTCTCCTTCCGGCTGGCGGTCAGCTGTTCGAGGGACGTGTCCGCCTCGTCGGAATCGGTGACTCTCGGGGCGTCGTAGTCGGTGGCCATGCCTGCTGCTTCATGCTCTGGGTATTCGGATCCGCCAGATTAGAGGGTCCGCCGCTGGGACACGCATCCGGGGCTATCGGGTGCTGTGGTTGCCCGCCACCGATGCTATCCCGCCGACGCAAGTGCAGGCCGACTCGCCGGTCTCGCCGGAGCGGCGCCGCGACGGGCGGGAGCGCTGAGGGTGGCCCGGTGATCCGTCGGCGCCTCGGTGAACCCCAGTTCTTCGTGCTTGAAATGCGATGTGTGGTAGAGATATTCATATTAAGCCTTGTCCAGTCAACGATCATCCAAGCGAGGACCCTGCCCTTTCCGGAAGTCAGGTAGGCAGCTTGCACGACATCTCTGGGTCAGGTGGGCGAACCCCGCACTGGTCCGTGCGCTTCCGGGGTGGTGGCCTGAACTGAAGGATCGTTCACAGAAAGAAGGCGAGGGCCGTTCGTTGCGGTCGGTACGCCTCACCGTCGGTGTCGTGTGTCGGCGGGTGTTGACGCTGGTGTGGGTCAGGTGGGGGAGAGGATGGCGCTGTGGTCGGCGATGATGCGGGCGACGAGGTCGCGGCCGGGGCCGTGGTCGAGTGGCAGGGGTGTGGTGGTGGGGTCGATGGTCAGGTCGGGGTGGGGTGTGATGGCGGGGTCGGTGGTGAGGATCCAGGCGAGGGTGTCTTCGTTGTGCCGGGGCCGGTAGGCGAGGCCGTCGATGTCGGGGTCGGCGGTGCGGACGGCGTGGGCCCAGCGGCGGGTGGTGACGTAGTGCCGGGCTTCGCATTTGGTGAGCCAGAGGTCTTGTCCGACCGCGGCCATGCCCGTCGTGGAGTGCGGCGGTGGTGAGGGTGCGGGTGACGGTGAGGGCGGTCAGGGTGCGGCCGGTCACGGCGCTGGCGGGCACGATCCGGGCGATGGTGGGATCGAGTGGGAGGTCCCGGCAGATGGTTTCGGCGATCGCCCCGTCGGGGCTGTCGGCGATGTAGAGGTAGGCGTAGTTGCCGTCGAGGGAGTCGAAGCGGCCGCCGGCGAGCTCGTCCGGTTGGGCGGTGGGGTTGGGGGCGTGTGGGGCGCGGTGGCTGCTGTGTACCCGCCACACCATGGTTCCGGCGGTGAGCACGGTGCGGTGCGCCGGCCGGAGTAGACCTGCGGCCGGTGGTTCGATGTTCGGCATCAGTCGGGCAGCACCGCGGCGGCGAGCCGCTCGAGCTTCCGGCCGGCTGCGGGGTCCGGGTCGGCGGCGAGGTCGGCGGGTGTCTGCCCCTTCGGTAGGCGGGTGGAGGGGGTCAGCCACCACGACGCCACACCCCAGGGGTCGGCGGCGGCGCCGAGGGCGGTGTTGACGGCGGCGACGGTGTCGCGGACCGAGGCGGTGGCCTCGTCGAACTGGAATGCCGGGTACCGGTAGCTGTTGCCCACCGGGAGGGCGACGACCTTGCCGGTGGTGCGCAGCCTGGAGGCGACGGTGCGATCGGATGCTGGCCGGTGCAGGACGGCGGCGACCTGGCCGGCGGTGAGCATGGGGTGGTCGAGGATGTGCCGGCGGGCGGCTTGCTCGAGGTCGGCCTGGGCGATGGCGTCGTCGACGAGGTCGGCGCCGATCCGGGCGGCCTGGGTGCGGTCGGTCAGGGTCGGTGCCATCGCCAGCAGAGCGGTGACCTGGTTGCGGACCAGGTGCATCTCGGGGCGGGCGGCGAGTTCGGAGGCGACGACGTCGATCAGTTCGGGGGTCGACAGGTCCGACAAACGCCGTTCCTCCGGCGAGTGCGTGCTCTGCGGGCGGTCACTGGCACGGGTGGAGCGGCCGGTGACGGTGTCGCGGCGCAGCCGGTGGCCGGCGAGCTTGTGGTGTCGCCGGGGAGAGATCGATCGGTGAGTCGACATGAGCACTCCTTGCTACGTTTGCACCGCTATATTACATCGTTGCTTTCGTTGCGGCGAGTAGACGAGTAGAGAGGGGCGCGCATGCTGTTGATCACCGCCCATTCAGGACGAAATGGGACCGTGAGTGACCGCACCGCTGCAGACGTCGAGCGTGAGCTCGCCGTGCTCGCCCAGGTGCGTGACCGACTGCGGGCTTCGGAGGGCAACGACTTCCGCATCCCGACCACCGCAGTCGACCAGGTTCTCGATGAGTTCAACAGGCTCGAACGATCACCGTGGGATCCCACCTGATGCCGTGTTAGGGCCCGGGGTGCTGGTCACTGGTGTGAAGGGGCGGGGGCACGGGGTTGGTCGCGCCCCGATGACGTCACCGGGGCCGATATCCGCTGCCACGTCACCCGCGTGCCTGGAAACCAGCCCACGTCTACAAGGTCAGGGCACRTTCCACATGCCCATCCCCGGCCAGAATGTGGTGCTGTAGGGGATGCCCAGGGTGATGGTGGCGACGAGGACACCGGACCCGGTCGCGGCGGCSRCGGGTGGCGGTGATKGCGGGGAGTTGGATGCTCGCACCTCGGCATCCCCGGTCGCGCCGGTGGTGAGGTTGCGCCAATGCACGGTCCCGGTGCATCCGGTCTCCATGCGGAAGTACGTGAGACCCGGTGTCGYGGTATSGGTTCGCGCGATGRCGCGGYCCTGKMAGATGCCCATCCACGTCGCATACTGAAACGACAGCGTGTTGCCKGCCACCGGCACKGGCAGAACCGTATCGACCGGTGCCGCGGACRCGGAAGGTGCACCGACRATCGCAGCMGTCAGCGTCGCCAGGSTTGYGATTCCGGCCGCGMGAASGCGCGGCAGACGGGGGCGCGATGAATCCTTCATGACCGGTCCTCTCGGGCGATGCAATGCCATCTTCCGCCGGACGTCCACTACGGGTTGCCGGAATCGCGGACTCCAGTGGCGACATCGGCGTGTGCGCGGCGACGGGGGCACGAGCAGAGACGGTGATCGGTCGCGGACGGGATTAGCTGCAGCGCGCGCATCTTCTCCGAGGTGCGCCGGCCCGGAGCCGCGCGTTGAACCCGCGGTTATCGGATTGCCGCCACTCCGGGGCTCACTTCTGCTGATGTGCAGTGTCATTCACGTAGATGACACCGGACGGCTCGGGAGAATCAACCCGTGGACGCCGTGCGGTCTAACGGTGACACGGTGTTTGCCAGGTGATGCCCGAGTATGAAACGAACCGATTAGTATGCGCAGTTGATGCGACGGACGTCGGTAGCCAGACTTCGGCTCTTGTCCGGCCGCGCAGCGTTGGTGCGGTTCCGGGTCGAACGAGGGTGGTTTCTGGTGGAGTTTCCGATGCTGTCCAAGGGACAGAACTTGTCGCTGCCCGCTGAGGCGGAGCAGATCGATGTGGTGCTCGGGTGGACCGAGTCGGAGGTCGAGGTCGATGCCTCCGCGCTGTTGTTGAACGCGGAGGGGAAGGTCCGCTCCGACGAGGATTTCGTGTTCTACAACCAGCCCGAGTCGACAGACGGGTCAATCCGGTTCCTGGGTACGAGCGGCACCGAGGAAGGTGCGCAGGCGCGGATCGCGATCGACCTGTCCACTGTGCCGGAAGACGTGCACACCGTGGCCCTGGTCGGCAGTGTCGCCGACGGCAGATTCGGTGATCTCGGAAAGCTCGCGCTGCGTGTCGTCGACGGCGCCGGGTACACCCTTGCCGAGTACGTCACCGCCGATGCCACAACCGAGTCGGCGTTCGTGTTCGGCGAGGTGTACCGCCGCAACGCCGAGTGGAAGATCCGGGCGGTCGGGCAGGGCTGGGAGTCCGGCCTGGCGGGTTTGGCCACGGACTTCGGCGTCGACATCGACAACGAGCCGGAACCCGAACCCACAGGTACCCCCGATACCTCGTCCGACCCTGTCGAACCCGCCGTGCCGGCGCCGCACGGGTCCGCCGGCGAGACCCCGCAACTGGTGCCCGAACTGCCCACCACACCCCCCGCACCGGCGACACAGACGAAGGCGAGAGGCCGGGGTGTCCGCACCGCCAAGCGGGCGGTGAGAAAGTCGAAGCCGGTCGAATTCACCCTCGCCGAACACGACACCTGGCAGCCGGCGCGGTTGTTCTCGGTCATCGGCGTCGGGACCGGGGAGGAACAGGAGCGGCGCGCTACCTCAGCCCTGATCGCCACCATGCAGGCCGTGCGCCCCTTCGCACGGGCGGTGTGCGCCCGGATGGGGGCCCCGGTCGGTGTCTTCGAAGGCTATGTCGAGGTGGCGTACGAGCGGGGTGAGACGAAGGTGATCTCCGACGCGGTGCTGAAGGTCTCCCGCGGCACCAGGGTGTGGACCGGCCTGCTCGAGGTCAAGACCGGCAACGGCAAGCTCAAGAAGGAGCAGCTCGAGAACTATCTCGACGTGGCRCGGAAGAAGMAGTACGACGTGGTGGTCAGCCTGTCGAACGACGTCCCCGCCRGTGCCGGGGAGTTGCCGGTGGAGGTCGACCGCCGCAAGCTCGCCAAGGTCGCGCTGCGSCATTTGTCGTGGGCGGAGGTGGCGCACGAGGCACGGATGTTGCTCTCGCACGGCGGTATCGACGATGACCTSCAGGCCTGGATSCTGGYCGAGTTCCTGCGCTACCTCGAYCACCCCCGCTCCGGGGCGGCCGAGTTCGTCGACATGGGCCGGCACTGGGTGACCGTCCGCGACGCGGTCACCGCCGGYACCCTCCGCGCCGGCGACCAGAAAGCCGCCGCCGTGGCCGACACCTGGGTGTCCCTCTCCCGYCATCTCGCGCTGCGRCTGACCGCCGAACTCGGTGTCACCGTCAAACACATCCTGCCGCGCCGTCACGGCAGCGACCCGGCGGCCCGCAATGCGGCGGTAGCCGAAAGGTTGGCCACCGACGGGGTGTTCGAAGCGGKGCTGCGGATCCCGGAGACCGCCGGTGATCTGGTGGTGATCGCGGATGTGCGSACCAACAAGATCCGCTGCCGCACCACYGTGGAGGCWCCGAACGAGGGAACCTCCGGTCGYCGGCTGTCGTGGCTACTCAGGCAACTCAAGGACGTACCCGGAGACGTTCAGGTCGAAGCGGTGTTCTCCGAGCGCGGCAACGAAGCCTGCGAGCACCTCGACACGGTGCGRGCGGACCCGAAGGTACTGACCAATGGGCGATTCGGCGACATCGTCTCCTTCTCCCTCGAACAAACCTTCCCGATGGGCGGCCGGCGGTCAGGCACCGCGGCAAGCTTCATCACCAGCGTGACGTCATCGACCGACGCGTTCTACGGCACTGTGGTTCAACAACTGCGGGAATGGGTGCCGGCAGCGCCGAAACAGAGCGAACAAGCATCTTCCGACGCCCTCGACGGAAATTGACCGACGCCGTAAGTCGCGCTCTGGTACGCGACGGGGTCGGATTAGGCCTGGGTCTCGCTCTCGGACCTCCGGGGAGTGCCGGTGCCGATTGCTCGACAACTCAGTAGCTAGATACATCGAGAAGGATGGGTGCTGTGGATCTCAAAGAGCTTGCGAGGACAATTCGACCTGAGCACACCGTATTGTTGCTCGGCGCGGGTGCATCAATCCCTTCGGGGGCTCCCACAGGTATTGGTCTTGCGCGGTATCTTGCATCAAAGTTGAATCCAAACCCGGACAGCGATGACTTGTCCGAGGTTTGTGGAATTTTCGAGAACCGTTCTGGCCGAACTGAACTCGCAAAGACTGTGCGTGATCGGCTCAGTGGACTGAAGCCAACAGGAGGTTTGCTAGCGCTTCCGGCGTACAAATGGAGGGCGATCTACAGCACGAATTTCGACCGTCTGGTCGAAGAGTCCTATCGTGCCGCAGGAATCGACTTGCAGGTGATTCGATCGAACTTCGATTTCTCGCAACCAGAGCAGAACGCTGCTGTTCTGTACAAGATTCATGGTTGCATACGCAAGGATGTGGGTTTCGGCGATCACGCGCGAATGGTCCTTACGGAGTTAGACTATGACGAGGTCGAGGCGTATAGGGATGCGCTCTTCAGTAGTCTCCAAACACACATGTACACAGCAAATACGTTGATCGTCGGTCAATCGTTGAAGGATGCTCATCTCAGGGATCTGGCGAAGAAGGTTGGTGCACTGCGACGGCAGGGGGTTCAGGGTCGCGTTTTCCTCCTTGTGTTCGACTATAACGAGGATCGAGCGCGACTGCTCGAACAACGTGGTATCGAGGTCATCTCAGGATCACTGGAAACGTTCCTCCATCAGCTTGGTGAGGTTCAGCCGACGCTAGCGAGCATTGACGTTGTTGAGTCTGAGACAAATCCGGAAATACTGCCCTACCGCCTCACAACTGCCACGATGGATGTCGCTCACGCGGTGGGGCTTCCAGCGAATCCGGTGCGACTGTTCAACGGAGGTCCCGCTACATATGCCGATATTTCCCATGAGCTGACGATTCCTCGCGCGATCGAGCAACGCTTGGAGAAAACGCAGAACAGCGCCCGTGGCTTCTTTCTTGTTCTTGCTGGCGCTGCGGGAGTCGGGAAGACTTCGCTAGCGCGCAGGCTGGTGTACCGCCGCTTTCAGGATAATTTCTTGGCTTGGGAGCATCTTAATTCCTTCCCGCTAAGTGTCGAGTCCTGGTTGGAGGTCGAGAGCTCTTTGCGAAAAGCCAATCGCCAAGGAGTGCTCCTAATCGACGACTGCGCTCAACATCTTCCGTCGGTCAACAAGTTGGTTGACGCCCTGGGCGCAATTGACCGCCCGTTCTTACGTCTCGTACTCACTGTCAACGCTTCTCAGTGGAAAACTCGAACGAAATCCAGGTATTTCTTTAGCCGGGGTTCGATTGAGCGCCTATCGCTTCTATCGGATGGCGACATTAGGGAAATGGTCAATCTGGTCGATCGCAAGCCGGAGATTCGCGAAATGGTGGAGTCTGATTTTCTCCACCTGGGCCATACAGACAAGGTGCGTAGGCTTCGTGACCGGTGCAGCGCGGACATGTTCGTGTGTTTAAAGAATATCTTCCGCACCGAGAACCTCGACAACATCCTTTTGCAAGAATTTACAGATCTTGAGGAGTCGGCTCGAGACATATATCGTCACGTAGCTGCCCTTCAGTCGATGGGAGGTAAGGTTCACCGGCAGCTCATCATGCGGTTGCTCGGGCTGGAGGCGGGTGGTCTACAGGCTCTCTTGGGACATATGGATGGTGTGGTCGACGAGTACGATATCAAGCATGATGCCGGACTTTACGGGTGGTCTACTCGACACGACGTCATCGCCAATGTTATTGCGACGTACAAGTATGCGGATCAAAATGAGCTCTATGCCTTGCTTGATCGCCTGATAGAAGGACTGAACCCGACGATACACATCGAGTTGGAAACGGCGCGGGCAATTGCTGCAAATGACATGGGAATAAGCCGGTTGTCGAGCGTTTCTCAGCAGGCTTCTTTGTTGAGGAAACTGATAACGGTCGTTCCGGGAGAGCGTACACCCAGGAGAAGGTTAATTCGACTCTTCCTTAATGCCGGAGATCTGCAGGAAGCTGAGCGTGCGGTGTCCGTTAGTCAGCGAGAGCTGGGACCGGACAACATTGTTGATCGATATAGAGCCGTACTGGCAATGCGGCGCTCCGAACAGACCGAGGGGCTTCTGGACGAGGATCGTTTGGCCATGCTTTTGGAAGCAGAGCGGATCGCGAAGCTATGCATCGGAAAGCAGCCGTATGATCGGTATAACTATCGAGTCCTTGCGGATGTGGGTATCGCTCTTGCGTCTAGGTTCAACGATTTCCGCGTTATCGACGAAACAATCATCGTCATGAAAGATGCGGAGTACGATCTCGCGGACCCCGATTTTGCCCGAGATCGTCGCGACCTCGAAGCGTCTCGTCGTCGACTGTTCGCCGAAGCGCCCATCGAACCCGTCGACGAAGGGGACCCCGGTCACGGAATTATCAGAGACGGGCTGCTGGCGGATAGTGAGGGCTGACGATGACGGCTCGGACTCGCTGTTGACCCAAGGCATACGGGTGCTCTGTACAACCAATTGATGGACATCCCGCTGCTGGTGTCGGAGCAGAATGCCGCGGGCGGCTTCGAAATGACCCCCATTGYCTGCTGAGCACGGACGAGGTGAAATCTGAGTAAGTGTTTGGAAAGCTGTGCGATTTCGGCCCCGAAGCGGATCGGTGTCTCATGATGGGGTGTGGGTTCTCGTAAGCAGCGTCGCAAGCCGAAGCCGTATCCGTCCGATCTGACCGACGCACAGTGGAAGTTGGTCGCACCGATGGTTCCGGAGTCGGGGGTGACCCACCTGATCCACGACGCACTGCGGGCGCGGGTGCGCGATCGCGGTGGTCGGGATCCGATGGCTTCGGCGGGGATGGTTGACGCCCAGGCGATCAGGGTGCCGGCACCGTCGGCACGGATACGCGCGGTTGGGATGGCGCGAACGAGTCAATGGGCGCAAGAGGCACTTGGTGCCCGACACGCTCGGTCTACTCGTGGTGGTGTTGGTGACGGCGGGGAGTGTGCAGGACCGTGACGGCGGGCGTCGGGTGCTGGCGCGGGCGAAGACCGTGATTCCGTCGATGGTCGTGGTGTGGGCCGACGGCGGCTACGCCGGGAAGCTGGTCGCCTGGGTCGACACGCCTGCCGCATCGCACTGCCGCATCGCACTGGATATCGTTCGGAAACCCAAAGCGCAGCGTGGGTTTGCTGTCCTGCCGCACCGCTGGGTGATCGAACGGGCGCGGCGGCTGGCGCGCTGTCGCCGCCTCGACCACGACTATGAGCGCCTGCCCGCCCACTCGGAGGCGTTCATCAAGTGGGCCACGATCGGGCTCATGACACGACGACTCGCACCGACATCGGGACGCCGCCCATGGCAATCGAACCGCGCATCGTGACCATTTCCAAACACTCACTGAACCCAGTCCGGGAGGCCCTGCGCGACGGCGACGGCGCGTTGCACCGCCGGTTGCTGCCGTTCCAGGTGGAGGCTGGCCTCCCCGAGGCGATCTCGGCGCTGCGGGTGTTCGATGTGATCGCGTGGATGGACGGGGTAGAGCCGCAGCCTCGGGGAGTGCTCTGAACTGGGAAGATGGCACGTTCCGGGGTGACACTTCCCGGTTGTGCGAAGCGGCATTTTATGTCCTCTGCGGCGGGCCGATAGCGTCGGTTTCATGGAGTGCAATTTTCGGTCGGCCGAGGAGATGGCGGCTGCCTTGCGTGTGGGTGCGGTGACTTCGGTGGAGTTGACCGAGGAGGCGATCGCTCGTATCGAGCGCGATGACAGGGTGATCAACGCGATTTGTGTGCCGGACTTCGACGGTGCGCGGGCCGCTGCACGCGGTGCTGATCAGGCGCGCGCCCGGGGCGAGGACCGGCCGTTGCTGGGTATTCCGGTGACGGTGAAGGAGTCCTACAACATTGCCGGGCTGCCCACGACCTGGGGTATGCCGCAGTTCAAGGAGCATATGCCGGCCGAGGACGCGGTTCAGGTGTCGCGGTTGAAGGCGGCCGGGGCGGTGCTGCTCGGTAAGACCAATGTGCCGTTGATGCTGCGGGATATTCAGAGCTTCAACGAGATCTACGGCACCACCAACAATCCGTGGGATCACGGCCGGACGTCGGGTGGGTCGTCCGGCGGTTCGGCGGCGGCGCTGGCGGCCGGATTCGGTGCGCTGTCCATCGGCTCCGACCTCGCCGGTTCGCTGCGCACCCCGGCGCATTTCTGCGGTGTCTACGCGCACAAGCCGTCTCTCGGGCTGGCGCCGACCCGCGGCATGGTCGCACCGCCCGCGCCGGCTTTGCCGATCGACCTCGACCTCGCCGTCGTCGGCCCGATGGCGCGCACCGCCCGCGACCTCGCGCTGCTGCTCGAGGTGATGGCCGGACCGGACCCGCTGACCCACGGCGTCGCCTACCATGTGGCACTGCCGCCCGCGCGCCACGAGCGGCTGTCGGACTTCCGTGTCCTGATCCTCGAGGACCATCCGCTCATTGCGACCGGATCGGCGGTGCGGGCGGGCGTGAACCGGGTCGCGGGCGCCCTCGTCGACGGGGGCGCCCGCGTCGAACGGCGCAGTTCGCTGCTGCCCGATCCGGTCGAAGCGGCGACGCTCTACATGCTGCTGATGCTCTCGAACGCCGCCGCAGGTCTTCCCGTCGACGTCTACGAGCAGCTGCAGACCCACGCCGCCGCCCTGAACGTGGACGACCGGAGTCTGGATGCGGCGCGGCTGCGCGGCATGGTGCTCAGCCACCGCGACTGGGTCGAGGCGAACCACCGTCGCGAACTCCACCGCCACCGCTGGCGGCGGCTCTTCGCCGAGTTCGATGCTGTGGTGTGCCCCATCACGCCGACTCCCGCCTTCCCGCACGACCACAACGGAGGTCTGGAGAATCGGCACATCGACATCGACGGCGTCGAGTATCCGTACTTCGACCAGCTCGTCTGGGCCGGTGTGGCCACCATGCCGGGTCTGCCTGCCACCGCCATACCCGCGGGCCGGTCCCCCGAGGGGCTGCCGGTGGGAGTGCAGCTCGTCGGTCCGATGTTCGAGGACCGCACCCCGCTACGGTTGGCCGAACTGCTCGCGCAGAAGATTGGCGGCTTCCAGGCACCGGACTAGGGTGCACGACCGGGTGTTGTGTCGAGGACGCGGTGCGGATGACGAAGGACCAGCCGGTCGCACGGAGCACGGTCGATGACGTCGACCGGTAACCAGCACGATCGATGGCGGGAAGGCCGTGACGATCCTGCGGCTTCCGGACGGTTGGCCCGATGAGTCGGTCGTCGTCGGCGCTGTCGGGGTCACGCAGCGGCCGATGATTGGCCGGATCGGGCAGGTGGACGGCGTGGTGTCCGTCGATCCCGATATGGTCCCGGATGAACGCCGGGCGGCATCGGCGTCGAGCACTGGATAGTGCCTGGGCACGGAGGTGGTTCAATGCCATTGTGGCCACCGCGAGCATCCCCCGGCGTGGGCGAAAAGTGTCCAGGGGCAGAAGATCCCGCAAGCGAGGACGCGAACTGTCCGAGGTGACTTGACTACGCGCCGTGATCTGCTGGTGGGTCGGCGACGATGCGGAGCCCGTGGCTGTGGTCAACCAGGGTCGGGCGTTTCGCAGCCGCTGTGGATTCACTCGCATCGGCATTCTCACCGGTGTGTGCTTCCACGCAGATTTGCTTCTCCCAGTATGCATCCGATCGTGCCCGCGGCATCCACGGAATGCTCATGCGATGTCCTCTCGGTGTAGGACGAGAGGAGATCGCTCCACCAGTCACGTATTTCGCGCGGGTGGTGGCCTCTGTTGCCACTGGCCGTGCCTCATCGGTGTCTTTCCTTTGTACGCCTCGGAGGTGAGGTCTGTCGCCCCCAGTGGACCAGGTCGGTGACCTGTGCGGCTTGGATACCGGACGAGTGGGGGCATCGCTCCGGGGCGCCCGGACGCACGTCCATTGCTTTAACGGGATATGCGGGGTAGACCTGAGGTACGGATCCACGGTAGACCAAGGTCGAACCGGAAGAGAAGATTCCACCTCTCGGTCGTGGCATCCGGCACGA
The DNA here is from genome assembly GCF_056402775.1 of Rhodococcus sp. P3_B8. Lineage (NCBI taxonomy): Bacteria > Bacillati > Actinomycetota > Actinomycetes > Mycobacteriales > Nocardiaceae > Rhodococcus > Rhodococcus sp. P3_B8. The sequence goes on along the minus strand of NZ_JBFUGT010000020.1, from coordinate 56,129 downwards.
GTTGTAGGCACCCACGCAAAAAGCACAGCCCACTAACTGGGCTCAGCGCGGTGGGCCTGCGTCAGGACGAGGGGGTTCTCTGACGCCGAGGCCACATTTGACCCCGCGCAACCATGCAGCTTGGTAACCAGATGTTCGTGCTCGCGGGCGGCTCCCCTTCATCCGGGGCGCCGCCCGACGTATGTCTGTGGCACCTCCCCGCCCCCGCGCCGCCGTGCAGGTCAGGGTCCTGGCTGTTGCGTCGACGCAACAGCGGCCGCCATGCTATGGATGCCCGAGGCAGTAGCCGAGGGAGGTGGTTCGTGTAGGAGGTCTCCGGGGCGTAAGCACCCCCCAGTAGGCAGCCCCACCCAGCGGTTTCCAGCCTTGCGCGCCCACCCGCATACGATGAACGCCCCTCGCTGCTGAGGGTGGCGAGCTGGTGGTGCGTTGAACACGGTTGTTGCGCTCTCTAGTGACCACGGGGTGGGACTGGCAGAATCCGCGGCGGTGGGCGTGGCGCCGGGACCTCTACGGGCCACGTGGCTAGGGTCGGGCAGGTGAGCGGCAGCGAGCGGGTGGTGATGTTCGACATCGACGGCGGCCTGGCGGACCTGTCGGCATTCACCCACCCTCCTGACCGGCGACTCGGACGGGAGCCGCCGACAGGCGTGGCAGCGGTTCTTCGACCATGTCGGGCAGGCGGCGGTCATCGAACCGGGCCTGGATCTGGTGGAGGCGGTGGCCGGTCTGGGGTTGGTGGTGGTGTATTCCACGACCCGGCCCGTCTCCTGCGCGGATCAGACCCGGATGTGGCTCGGGCATAACGGGTTTCCGTCCGGACGGGCGCTGTTGTGCCGCTCTCGTGGTGATGTCCGACCGGCGGTCGAGGTCAAGGCCGGCCACTGTCGGGCTGTGGGGAAGTGGTTGTCGGCGTTCGTCGACGACGACCCGGAAGCCGTGGCCGCCCTGCGCTCCGGCGGGGTGCGGGCGCATTCGTTCGACGAGTTGTCGGGCCTGCGAGTACGTGAGCTCAAGACGGTGCTGGTCGCGGGGAGGCCCGCCGCGAAGAGCGGCAATGGGGCGAACCGGCGACGGCGTCAACGCAATACACCGCATCATCGACGAAGACGGGTGGCACAGGGATCACGCTGATCTGGTGCTCCGGTGATCGGTGTCGCGGCGACTCCTTAGACTTTTGGCTCATGCTGACTGCCTGGGGCGATGAGAGTGGAGCGCAGCCCGACCGCGATCCCGACACGTACCTGATCGCGGCAGCGTTGTGCGACGAGGACGATGTCCCGGACGTCCGCAAAACAATGGAATCTCTTCGCCTGGCCACGGAGAAAAAGGTCCATTGGCACGGCAGCAGCGCCGACCGCCGGCACGACCTCATCGAGGCCGTCGCAGCCCTCCCGCTGGCAGGCCTCGTCGTCATTCACACCGAAGCCGCCGTCTCCGACCGGCGCCACCGCAGAAAATGCCTGGAATACCTGCTCCCCAACCTGGCCGAGATGCCCTGCAGTCACATCGCACTCGAATCCCGCAGTCACCTGGACGCCAGCGACCTCGACATCCTGCAGAAGTTTCGGGCACAGAAGGTCATCACCTCATCGCTGCGGGTGAATCATGCAGTCGGCATGGTTGAGCCGGCGCTCTGGGTCGCGGACATCGTGTGTGGCGCGGTGGTCCAATCCCGGGTCGGGAATCCCACCTACCTGGCGAAACTCTCAGGTGCGGTCGACCTGCGACAGATTTGACCCGGAAACGACGCGAGCCACAGGCCTCGTCGTCCGGCGAGTAATCCTGTGGCTCACTTCCAGCCCCACCTCGATGGGGTGGCTTCACCATGGAATATACCAATCACGTCGCATTTGTTCCAAAGAAGGTGTTATTCACCTGCTCACCGGCACGGACGCCCAGTCGAGTGCTAGTGGGCGAATGTGAGAAGCCGCGTCCTCGAGGGATCCACCGATGTGGCTACAGTCGATGGTCGGTCGCTGCCATGACGCGGTGGCTGGGACGTCCGGGGGAGGGTAGTCCTTTCGCGTCTGCTGCGGATCGGACCTCCCTGCCGGTGACCTCGGATCGCCCCACTCAGCCCGTCCGACGGTGCCTTCCTGAGTTGACATTCGATAGGAGCGTCAAGCCGATCACCCCCCCGAGAGGGCGGGATTGCACTGTGAGCGACCGAACCGCAGCAGACCTCGAGTGTGAACTCGCCATGCTCGCCTGCGTACGTGACCGCCTCCGCACATCAGAGGGCAGTGATGCTCGCATCCCGACCACCGCCGTCGACCAGGTTCGATGAGCTCAACAGTCTCGAACGATCACCGTGGGACCCGGCCTGATTTCGCCCGTTTTGAGTGCGGCGCGTCGCAGACTCCGGCGACATAACTCCGTCGGCGCTGTCGGTGTCGACGTCTATCGTCACCACATGAACAGCCCAATGCCGCCGAAGCCTTACGGCTCGGCCGCTGACCTCCCGAGCTTCATCGAACTCGAACAGCAACTCACAGAATTCAAAGCACTCGGGTCGCTAGTGCGGACAAACAGGGATGTCGACGACCAGATCGCAGCAACCGAGAAGCAGCGCCGCCGGCTGATCTCGATCGTCGATACGTTCTACGAACTCCTCGGCCGCCGCAACTGGGTCTTCACCGATGACCTCAGCATCGATGCGGTCGAGACCATCATCGATACCCCCTTGAATCAGTACGAACAGGAACATTCCCCTCGCCCAAGGCTCTGCGGCGCCTAACCCAAGACAGTTCCGGTCGACTCAGTGTTGAATTCTCGGCGACGGGAGAAAGATCCCAGATTGATCTTCAAACCCGTGTGTGGGCCCGTATAGACAACTGGATTGGCATCATGGTCGCGCCCCGCCTCGACCTCCTCGATCAGGGTCGCCAGGAATCGGCCGGCAACAGGTGCGTTCTTGAACTGATTCCCACTTGTGCCAATCGCGACGTAGAAGCCCGGTCGATCGGTTTTGTCGTAGATGGGGGTCCAGTCCGAAGCGGCGTCATACACGCCAGCGATTCCTTTGGGCTGGGATGGCACTGACAAGTGGGGAAGCCGCCGGGCAGCCCGCAAGACCTGTGCTTGGAAACGGGCAGCAGTGCGGTTCGGGTTGGCACTGTCGGGGTCATCGATCCATTCCAGTGGGTCGCATTCAGGTTCGGTGCCGCCGATCAAGAAACCTCCGCCCTGCTCCGGTCGCATGTAGGTTCCTAGGTCGAGATCGGCGATCATCGGGCCGAGTCGGACATCCTGGTTGTAGCCCGTAGGCGCCGTGACGTGATGTACCTCCTGTCGCAGGGGGCGTACGGTGACCGTGAAGTCCGCGCCCACCCCTGCCATTGCGTTGAGGGCGCCTGACCATGGGCCAGCGGCGTTGACAACTATCGGGGCTTCGAGAGTGTTGCCGTTATCTAATTGAAGAATCCAGCGGTCAGAGGCCTGTTGTTCGATACGAGTCACTCTCGTACGGAATGAATAGACGGCTCCTTTTGCGACCGCGGCAGCACCGAGGTTGGTGGCGGCGAGCTGGGGATCGTCGACAAAGCCGGCCTCGGGGGTATAGACCGCTCCAAGTGAGGTATCTGTGTCAGCGTAGAAAGACTCCGAATCAACGGGTTTCGGTGGGTAGTAGGACCCGACATCGATTCCTGGAATCTGATTGGCCAATGTATTCGAGTCCCACAGCTCGTACTTCACGCCGATCTTGTCGAAGAGGCGAACCATGCGTTCACGTGGGGCGACGTCCACATCGAGGAATGCCATGCCGCACTCATGGAAGCGGGCCAGATCCGCAGAGCCCAAACCGCCTAGGTGCTCGGACCAGCTCCTCCAGCAGTGCGCCGCTTCCCAGGCTGCGGCCATCCCGTCGAAGGTCGAGTAATTGAATCGGATGACCGCGCTCGAGGCGCTGGTAGATCCGAAGCCCGAGCCACCTTCCTTATCAATCACCAACACTCGGTAGCCGCGGGCAGCAAGTTCGTAAGCGATGGAGTTGCCAATCACCCCGGCTCCCACAACTATCGCATCGGTTGCTTTGGGCATCGTTCCTCCAGATAATTTGTCACGTTGCTGACACGAAAGGGGTTAGGGCACAGTAGATCTCTGGACCTGCCCTGATGGCGACATCGACGACATGATCCTGCAGTCCGAGTGCATCGACGAGGCTGACCCGCGCGGTTGTCACCCTGGCGATAGTCCTACGCGAAGCAAGTCTCTACACAACACAAGCTTCGCTGAGGCCGGCGGGCAAAGCTATCTACATTTGTGAACACTTCGGCTACATGCAACGCAGGGTTTGTAGCGCGGCAGATGTCCTTCGCGCTTGTGTACAGAGGTGTTCGGTGCGCGGTCACCCACCGGTGCTAGTTCGCCAGGCGGCCTACTCGTATTGTGCGCTCACCGCCGTGGCTAACCATCTCGCATCGGCTCGTGCAACAGCGATATTCGTTAGGAATCGTTGGATCGATACGGCGGCGCGACGGGGTGCGAACTGGGTGACGCACGCAATCGCAGCATGAATGATGAGCATTGGCATTTGAAAGATCTCCAAGGTCCGCATTGGCCGAGACGCGGCATCGGTCAATTCTGAACGGAGGATGTGATAGCCGTGTTCCTGAAGCAGCAAGACTGTCAGACGACCTCTAACACAGCGTATTTGGTTGACCGCAACTACTAAGGGTGGAGTAGCCGCGGACATGACACCCCTGGGATGATGGCGATGCCGCTGCTCCTCGGTGAGATTCTCCGAGGAGCAGCGGCACCGCCAGTGCGCGTCGAGTACCCGTCTACCTCACGATTCACTGTGTCGAGCGGTGACGCCCACAGGCTCTCTGCGACAAGCAGGAGCGGTAGCGAGCCCCAGTATCAGGACACCATCGGGGGAGGCCGTTGATAGTGTAGTGATCCCTGGGCGCAGACCCTTGATGGTCAAGCGTTCAAGTCCGCCACGCACTGCACGTTCACGGCTGTGTGAGACCCGTCCGCAGATCCGCGCCCTTCGTCTCGGGGATGCCGCGGAAGATGAAGGGGCAGGCGATCAGAGCGATTGCGGTTCCGTAAAACGCCGGTGCAAGGATACTGCCGGTGCTATCGACCAGTGCCTGACTGACCAGTGGAGCCGTGCCAGCGAAGACCGCGTACGCGAGGTTGTACGGGACGGCAGTCCCGACGTACCGCAGTTGCCCGGGGAGGAGTTCCAAGATCGAGAGCAATCCGGTAGTCAGCATACTTGCGCCCAGCATAAGAATGACCAGCGCGGCACCGATCACAAGGAGATTGCCTGTGCCGATGAGGAGGTAGCACGGAATGAGGGCGAACGCTGTACCCGCCGCTCCGAGACGGACAAAGGGGCGGCGCCCCACCTTCTCGACAATTCCGCTCAAGGCAATAGCCACGGGAAACGGGATGACCATCGCGATCGTGGTCAACACCAGCGCGGTGTTGGTCGAGATCCCCGCGGACACTACCAGATAAGTGGGCATGTAGCCGAGCATCATGTGGTTGAGTACCCCAAGGCACGCAAAGTACACGAACAGTGTCACCAAATTGCGGTGCTGCTGAGTCAGCAGTTCCCGCAGTGGGAATCGTCGCGTGGTCTCCTGGTTCTGCGCAGCGATAGCCTTGAACACCGGTGTCTCCTCGACTCCGAGGCGCAGAAGCAACCCTACAATGGCGAGTGCGCCGGCGATGAGGAATGGCCATCGCCATCCGCCACCATCGAACGCTTCAGCGCCCATCGACCGGTACGCCAGAATGGTCACGGTGGCGCCGACGAGCCCGAGTGACGTCGACCCGCCCAAAATTGCAAGGTAGAGGGGTCGTCGTCCGGGCGGGGCATGCTCGACGGCAAAGGTTGCAGCGCCGGTGAATTCGCCGCCGGCGGAGAACCCTTGGATCAGCCGACACGCAAACAGGAGCGCTGGAGCAGCGGCCCCAATTGTTGCGTAGCTTGGCAGCAGTCCGATCGCGGCGGTAGCCAGACCCATCAGTCCGATTGCCAAGGACAGGGAACCGCGGCGGCCAAGACGATCGCCCATGATTCCGAAGAACAGCGCTCCGGCAGGTCGAGCGATGAACGCGCTTCCGTAGACGGCGAAGACGGCTAGCAGCGCAGACGTGCCAGAGTCCGGCGGAAAGAAGACAGCAGCAAGAGTCACAGCCGTGAAGCCATAGAGCGTGAAATCGAACCATTCGACAAAGTTGCCAGCCGACGCGGCGAACAGTGCTCGTCGCCGAGTGCGTGTCTGTTGGCGCGATTCCGACACCCGGACGTGTTCGACCGAGTCTTCCACATTGCTCGACATCGGAGCCCTTTCGATTGGACGGGGAGATGGAGTAGTTCACACGCGACGGAGACCTGCTGCTCGACTCGAAAGGCGGTACCAGCCAACGGAAGCGATGAGACTTACGGAAAGACTGAAAGGTCGACAGCCGGTCAAACTAGTCGCAAGCCGAGACGTGACTTCGGGGCGGTGACGGACCTCCACCGAGAGCGTCGCACACCTGACGCTGACATCCGGTCAGTCGGCGGAGTGCTTGCCACTCCATATCGCGGCCCTGCATCGCCCCCCAATACTAGCCTGGGGTCGTGACCTGCATCATGGCCAATTGTTCAACCTTGCAGCCTGCGAATTGCACAATTGTCGAGTTGCGGCGTGGTTCGGGTACCGTGCCCGCAATGTCGTCCGAACTGTAGCGGCTTGTTGACAACGTCGGCCGTCGACTCGGTCGATCGGTTGCCATCGTTGACCCGAAGATCAACCTTCTCGCGTACAACTCGCGTCGTGACGAGGTCGATGCGGCACGAACCAGTTCCATACTCCGGCGGGCAGTCGACCGCGAGGTCGTGGACTTCGTCTACTCTTGCGGCGTCGCAGATGCGTATGATCCCTTCGAAGCCCGTCGAAGTCCCGTCGAATGCTGTACTGGGCATGACATCTCGCAGACTAGTGATGCCTATCAGGATCCACGGTGTGCTGCTCGGGTTTGTCTGGCTACTCCTGAGCGAAGGGCCGGTCGACGAGGTGCAAGCAGAGGTGCTGCGACATACGGTCGCGTCTGTCGCGGCGCTCCTGCACGAACACCTGATGGGAGAACTCACTCGAAACCGAGAATGGATTTGCTGCTTGTCGTGCTCTCGACAGATCGTGAACTGGCCCGCGATCTGTTGGCTGACGATCCCACGTTTCCGCGAGCACGCGGCGAAAACACTGCTTGACGAGGAGCTTTTCGTTTCCGGTCCTGTGGCGGGGGTCGTGATCGGTCTTCGACGGTCTGACAACCAAGCCCTCGGCGATACTGGTCGCCTGGCCCTCGCTCTCGGAATGAACTGCCGTCAAAACCGTCTGGTTGCCCGCCATGCTATTTAAGCGGATCGACCCGACCACAGCCTGCTTCTCACGTCGATGGTGAGCCCCACGACACGACGCGACCTTCCGACGCTGATTTCCTGTGCACAGGAAAGACTGCTCACCGAATGCGAACGGTCGATCGACGAATGCTGGGCCGGCATCGGTGAACCTCGTCAATCCTTAGCAGATATCCCTCTGTCCTATGTCGAGGCGCAGCGAGCGGCAGACATCGCCCGTATGGTCAAGGCCCTGGGATCAGTTGTGTACCAATGCGATCTCGGTGCTTACGGGCTTCTCGCCGAGCTTTCGCCGGACCGCCTACGACGCAGCCTGCATCGCGGCCTTGCATCGCTCCTCGAGTACGCGGATGGCAAGATCGACTCTCTTGTGTCGACGTTGGAAGCATTTCTCGACCATGCAGGTGACGTTAAGCGCACTGCGGAACAGTTGCATCTTCATCGCGGATCGATGTACTACCGTCTGCGCCGGATTCAAGAGATTACAGGTACCGACCTCGGGGACGGAAATGACCGACTGGGAGTGCATCTGGGCCTCAAAGGCGCACGCCTGCTGGACCTTCGGAAAGCGTAGGCACGCTAGCCACGGGACGAATGTAATATCACGCAGGGTCGGGCCATCCGGTGCGATTCGGATCGGAAGGACGTCGAGGACGAGCATCTCGGTCGGGATCCAGTCGCCGATATCGAGCGTCCGCCGCAGCTCCCGTCGGAAGTGCCGCGCTGAGGTCTTTCAGCGGCGCCGTAGGTTAGGAGTTGATCGCCCCTCGCAAGTGCGAGCCGATGATTCCTCCCGGGCACGGATACCATGAGACGGCGCCGATGCGGCGGTGAACGCATCGTCCGATGGAGACGCCGCCTGACGAGGTCGCTTGCCGAACGAATCGCCCGACGAGGTCGTTCGTCGAATCCGAGGTGCAGTGCAGACTCTTGCCTTCTTTGCGTCGATCCTCTGCATCACTAGAGCGGCCAGCTGCTGGTTGACATGTCATTGGCCGCCGCCAGCGCTCTCATCTTCAGTCCCAGATGCAGTGTGAGGCGGTCGTCGCCGTTGTCGAGACTGCAGTCCGTGATCTGCTCAATGCGTTTGAGTCGTTGGTAGAGCGTCGCTCGATGGATACACAGCAGGTCCGCGGTGCGTCGAATATCGCATGCGTTGTCGAAGAACGCATTGAGGGTGGTTACGAGAACCTGCTGCCTGTCCGCGGCTTCGAGCGTCTCGAGGGGTGATGCCTTTGCAGCGCGCGCTATTTCGTCGCTCGATAGTCGCAGAAGGATGTCGTAAGGGCCTAGGCGTCCCCATCTCGCTACGTCGCCCAGCGAGGGGACCAGCAGCGCAGCGCGAACTGCGACGAAAGCCTGTCGATAGGCGCGGAATACCTGACCAAGTTCGTTCACAGTGTCGCTGACACCAAGTACGAATCGACTGTCATATCCACTCAGCTGCCGGAAGCGGGAAGTCATACGCTGAGTGATGGAATCTAGTTGCTGTTGGGTGAATGTTCCTGTGAGGGCAAGTAACAACCAGGCTCGGGATCTATCCGCAACCATCAGGCCGGCGCCGTCCGGAAGAGTGTGTAACCCTTCCTGCACCGCCACTTCTACTGCTATGTCGTCCGATGTTTCGACCGAGTGCGCGATTCCTCGCTGCGCTGCGATGACCTGATAGTGCGTCGCCTGCTCAACGACCAACTGCTCAGCGAGGACATCCTCGACTGCCTGCCTCCTGACTTCTTCGGCTGAGGTGACGAGGTTGCGTAGGATTGCTTCGCGATGGACATTCGAACGTTCACGACGCAACAGGCGTTCATAGAGGACTACGCCCGCGCGCGAGGCGGTATCCTCCGCCATCTCGACATCGGACTCGGTAAGAGGATTCTCATCGTTGTCAATAAGCCAGAGGAAGCCGAGTAGCAGACTCTTGCATCGTACGGGTACACAAAGCCGCTTCTCGCACCCAGGCACATCAGGGTGGGCTCGGCCCGGCTTGATCCACGTGCCGATGCCGAGAGCGAGGAGTGGGCGAGTGACTTCGTCGGGTACTGCTCGGTTCAGAATGGAGGTGACCCGCAAGGAGTCTTCGTCGCCAAAGTGTCGACTGGCGGCGAGGAGGCGGATCGAGGGATCATCAATGGCCACAGAACGGTGGAGCCGCCCGGCTAGGTCGTCAACGAGCGGCTGCAGGTCGTCGGTGGGCATGTGCACTCTCCTCGTAACTCTCGACAGGCACTCCTGCATATTAGTGCAGCGGCGTTCAGTTCTCCCCTGCTGACTTTCGCTGCACCCGCGGCGCCCCTGCGATCGTGGGGAGGACGTGGTCGATGCGTGTGAACGGCTCGCGGGGAGAGAGCGGCGAAGAGTCGGTAGATCTCGTTGTCCGACGGTGGAGGAATCGGCTGCGGCGACTGGCAGCCGGTCCCGTCCTTCCGCTTGTTTTACGCGTTCGATGGCTCGGGTGGTGCGGCGAGAAGGCCAGGGCGATAGTCGCGCCTTGGCCATTCTCGCGGCCTGAAAGCACTCCCCACTCGCCCAGAGGAGCCGCCGCGACGCACACCTGCTCGCGGCGCGGAAACGCTTCGCAGGGCCAGCTCACCGAAACCCTAGCTCGCGCACCTTCCCCCTCGGCGGGAACGTAGTTCACGACCCCCGCACCTCAATGCCGTCTCACGCGGACCAGCAGCTTGTTGTACCCGAGCCGACAGGCATGCCTGCGGTGTGGAAGGCGACGGCGGATCCAGTCAGTCGCAGCCCTACCCGGAACCACACGCTGCCAAATCACGAACTTCCGCCGGATACGCACATCCAACTCCGCGCGGCAAGGCGACAATCACCGGACATGACATTCCTTCAAATAGCTCAGGAACGAGCCTGTACCCCGGTGGCGTGCGTCTCATCGAGCATCGAGTTCGAAAGAAAGTCAGAACGGCCGTTGGTTCGCAACTCTTCCAGTGCCCTCAGGACATTGCGAGCGATGCCGCGATACACGGGGACGTCACCCAGGAGTTCGACCCTGTTCAGGGTGACGTGGAGGCGAGGAGTGCCCGAGTCGCCGTCGCCGCGTTCCGGGAGAGTACGGATCAGGTCGAACACCTGACTGTCGACACTGCTGATCCCAGGAGTGCCGGCGCCAACCGTTGCGAATGGTGTCCCACCACGAAGCCACGCATACAGAGCGAAAAGGCCTCCATACGAGTACCCGAAAAGACCGTGACCGGTATCGCTGACACGAAGGCGCGATTGCAACTGAGGGTGAAGCTCCTTTGCAAGAAAGTCGAGGAACGCGTCCGCATTGCAGTCCGAGAGTTGCTCGAGATACGCATCTATGTCCTCTTGACTCATCGTCCCTGTTTCGCGAGCCGACTCCAATGCAGCGACGACGTCATCGCCGACCGGTTCCCCGGACGGTACGAGGTCACGGTTGCGAAGCCGCGACCAGTCCGACGCCTCATCGCTGGCATAGCCGACGCTGACCTGGATATAGGGCGCAATGCTCAGATACGGATCCCTTTGCGTGACGATGAGCGGCGCCGTGTAACCCACGGTCCAGTTCCCGTCCAACACGTAGATCAGGGGCATCGCTTCAGTGGATTCTGCGTAGCCGGGAGGTGTGGTAACCCAAACACCGAAGCGGTGTCCCGACCGGGACGTCACTTCGAGGTACTCGGTGTCAGCCAGACAACCATGCAACATCGTGCTCATCGAATGTCCTTTACTATCACGCCGCTCTTGACCACGAGAACGGCCATCTCTGGATTTGCGAAGACGCTGGCATCTTCGAGGGGGTCGCTCTGCCAAACGACGAGATCGGCTCGCATTCCAACACGCACCATTCCCACGGTTTCGCCCACGCCGAGGATGTTCGCGTTGACGCTCGTCGCAGACACCAATGCCTGCATCGGTGATTCCAACTCTGATCGCACTCGCAGTTCTTCGCCCCTTCGTTGCTGATTCGGACCGATGAGGTCAGAACCAAGGCCGATCCTGACGCCGGTTGAGCGAGCGATCTCGAGGGCGGACGCCATCCGCTCCCGGACCCCAGTCGCCCGCTCCACAGTCGAGGGGTTCACATCCGTCACCCCATCGCTCAAGAGCTGATCGATAACGGAGAAGGTGGGGACCAAGGCTACGTCATGCTTGTGCATTAGAGCCGCGGTCGGCTCGTCAATGTCGGTGCCATGTTCGATGCACCGCACTCCAGCCCGCACCGCGTTGCGGATGCCTTCCTTGCCGTGCGCATGTACTGTGACGTAGGTGCCACGCGCTGCGGCTTCCTGCACGGCCACCGCGATCTCCTCGACGGTGAACTGTGTGTCGGAGAGGCGGTCGTGCCCCCCGACGACACCACCCGTCACGCACAACTTGACGAAGGTGGCACCCCTGCGGAACGTCTCGCGGACGTTCCTTCGAAGCTCGTCGGCGTTGCCCGACATCAGCGACAACGCGCACAGTCCAGGAATGTGGTGCTCGGTCCACAACGCCGTCGGCTCCCAATCGGCGCCGTAGTAGCCGTGCCCGCCGATCTGACATTGGACAGGGCCGCAGGAGAGCACATGCGGACCTCTCATCTTGCCTTTCGCGAGGACGTCGACGACACCACGGTCGATGCCGCCGGTGTCGCGAACCGTCGTGAAGCCAGCGTCGAGCGTGAAGCCCGCCGACGTGAAGATGTCGGCAGCAATCTCGGCGGCCGACAGCTCGAATCCGAACTGCGCTCTAATGGGGCTGGACAGACCCAAGTGAACGTGAGCATCGATCAGTCCGGGTGTGAGAAGCCTGCCGTCCAGGTCCACCGTCGCCGCGCCCGCTGGCGCACTGCCGACAGCTGTGATGATTCCGTCCGTCACACAGACGTCCACAACCGATGGCTCCGTACCAGAACCGTCCGCGACCCTACCGCCCGCGTACCATGTGTCCGTCACATAACCTCCCGGTCTTTCGCCTCGACGGAACTCACCTGCGAGGCGCCCACGATGATGCATTTCCTGTATTCGTCTACGTTGCGGTAAATGCAGGGTTAATTGAGAACTATTGCGCAGCAATCGATATCCCCCAAAGCAACAGGGTGAATTATCTTTACGCCATACAATTTGGGCCGATTAATACTCAAGGATCGAGCTACAGCAGCAATGAGCATCGTTGCCAACTCGAAAGAAGCCGGCGGCACTGCTCATCTGCCGAATCCATCGAGCTCGGGTGCGTCAGGAGTCTGCAGCGCTATCGGCGCCGTAGGACGCGCCTACGACCACGGCCGCAACAACAGCGGGTTCGGTACCCCGGTTAACCCACCGGTGAACATTGCCCACCTGTACAACGACGTCCCCAGTATGTAGCTCTTTCACGAGCGAATCGCTTAGTTCCAGCGTGATCGGGCAAGTCAGGACAGCTACCAGATCTATCGTCTCGGAAATGTGCATGCCGGCGGTGCCGGGCTCTACAGTGTTAAGGAGACCGCTGAAGGTCTCCTCAAGCTCCTTCAGCTGACTGTCAGTCGGATTGTCATGAGGGGCCGCAGACTGTCCGGGCTGCAGGGTGAGGAGTACGAACCGCCACCCATCTGTCGGCGGAAAGTGACTCTTCCAGGAAGGTTGGGAGCCATCCCGTGGCAGAAATCGGTCGTCAGCGCCCCAGATGTAGTGCATCGCAACGCCGGGCAACGCATCGGCTGATCGAGCGGTGATGGTGGAATCCTCGGCAATAAAGGGGTTTCCGTGATCGTCCGTAGCCGTAACGACTCTGCGTAGCATTTTTCTCCCTTGGGTTGTTGAAGATCGAGGATTGGATCTGTAAACGGTTAGTCTCCTGAACAGGGGGAGGATCCCGCACGTCGGGCTGCTTGATACAGCATGGCGCCTCCCTATCGGGACGGGCAGTGGTCGCATGTTGCGACTTCAGCAGGCGACCATCGACAAATGTCGCGTCCTCGGTCAAACTCTACGATCCGGAATCGAACTGCATCGTCGAACCTGCCAACGACTACCCCCCAAGACCTCGGTGCTGCCCGGTCGCAGGTTCACCATCCCCAGCAACGTCAGCCACCAGCTCTCCCAGTGGTTGCCAAGCGCCAGCAGCCGGGCGGTGCGACACCGCCCGTTCTCGCTACGGGAAGACACCGCCGCGCAGGTGCGGTTGCCGCGGGACTACTGTGGACGTGTCGTATGACCACGACCATCGGCGGCGAAATCAGCTCCCGCCCCATAGCCAGGTTGGCACGAGAAGCAGTGCGCGCAGCAGCCGAGTCGTTTGCATCCCGCCCCAGCTCGGGCATCGACAGTTGCTGTCGCCCGGGACGGCGGTGCCGGGTTGGAGTGGGTCAGGCCGGATAGCGACGGGAAATGCGGTGGCGGCATCCGGAGGATACGTCAACTGACCGATGGTCAGAGGTATGCGATTGTTCATACGCTCTTCACCTAGCTACATGTCAACCGGTCGCCATGACAACGGCCGCTGAGACGAAGAGGTAGAAGTGAAACGCAACGACATGTTCCGGCGGTCCTTACCTGCGAACAGCGTGTTCATCGCGCTGTTCGCGTTGGTAAACGCGATCGCACTGTTGCCACCTGTATACATCGCACTTTCGCACCAGCACGGCTTGGTGGTCGGGGTACCGATTTCGGTCTGGTACCTGGTCCTCGTGTCCGCAGCTGCGATCGTAGCGGTCACCGGTCTCTGGGTCACCGAGTGTCGACAGGGAGCAGTGGACTGATGATCATCACTTTTGGCGCCTTAGGTGTCTTCTTCGTCCTCATCGTTGGTGTCCTTCACATCTCCAAGAACCGCCAAAGCGTCGCGACGTTCAGCAACTACGCCGTTGGCGAGCGCTCGTTTTCCAGCTGGTTCGTGTCGATGGCGTACACGAATTCGTGGTGGCCCGGTTCGACTTTCACTGCGGTTTTCGGTCTGACCGTTGCCAGCGGCGTAATCGGGTTGTACTTTCTCGTCTACTCCGTCCTTGGTGTTCTCGCGATGTACTTCATCGCCCGACCAGTATGGAAGTGGGGTAAGAAGTTCGACTTGCGGACCCAGGCAGATCTACTGGATCTGCGGTACAACAGCCGCGGTCTGAAGCTGATCGGAAGCGCTATCAGCGTCGTCGCACTTGTACCCTGGCTCGTTCTCGGGCTCATTGCAATGGGAGCAGTAATCCAGTGGGCATCGCTGGGTAAACTCTCTGACGCCGACTCCATTCTGATCGGGATTGCAGTATTAGTCGTGCGTCAGTTCTGGACCGTCCAGATGGGCATGAGGGGACTTATCGTCACCGATATGGTCCAGGGTATTGTCGCCTACATCGGATCAGCCACCTTGTGCCTGGGTCTATTGTTCTTCTACTTCGGTGGCATCTCGAACATGAGCCAGCTTACCGAGGCCCAACTGAGCCTGCCTGGCTTCGGATCCGAGGAAGGCGGACTCTACTACTTCGGCATCGTGGCTGCCGGCATCATTGGAAGCCTCTGTTGGCCAATGATATTCACTCGAATCTATACCGCTTCCAGCGTCCGTGAGGTGAAGAAGGGTTCGCTGCAAACAATGGCAATCGGCTTCGTTTTCTGTGTTCTGCTCATGTTTGTCGCGCTGTGCGCGGCGCCGCTTCCTTTCGCCGCCGCAAATCCAGTATCGTCGTTCTTCGCGATCGCGCAGGACGCCGGTGGTACCTGGTTGTTGGCTGTCGCCCTTGTCATAGTTTTCGCAGCGGGGATGGGCTTCGTCGACGGCGTCACTCAAGCGATCGGCACACAAGTTGCAAACGACATCGTCGCTGTAGTTCACCCACTGCGGGACAAGCAAGAGCTGTACCTCGCGAAGGCTGCGATGGCAGTTACCGCGATCATCGCCGCGATCGTCGCCTACCGCATCTACGATTCACCCAACTTGGCCGGCGTCACGCAGTTGGCATATCAAGCCATCATCCAACTAGCCGTACCGATCTTCGGTGGACTCATGTGGCGTAAAGGCAACAGAGACGGCGCCATCGCCGGACTGCTCGTCGGTGCGGTAATCGCCCTGGCGCTGACGGTTCCATACATGGACCAAGGCGGGGCGGTGCCGTGGCTCGCCGGACTGGGGTCTGGCCTGGTCGGTCTCGTAGCCAATCTTGTCGTCTTCGTTGTGGTCAGCCTACTTCGAGCCAGCGACCGGACAGAGTTGGAACGAGTTGATCAGCTCTTCCAGTCGGCCCGAGAGCTATCTCAGAGCCCCGACCAGACGGTGACCGCGCCGAGTCCCAGCCAGGCAATGCCCGTGCCTTTGTCCTGACCCACTCTCGAAAGTTTTCCACAAAGAAGAGGATTGAGTTCATGAGTCCGTTCGACCAAACCATCACCATCCCCCATCTCGGCGGCTCGGTCATAGGGGCCACCTTCGGGCGACCTTACAAGCCCGAATTGCCGACCCTGGTCATGATCAACTCGTACACCACCTCCGCAGAGTTATACCGCGCCCAGTTTGCGGATTCCGCGCTGAACGGCAGGGCCAACCTACTGGCGCTAGAGCCGTACGGTCATGGCCGAACTCGTTCGACGTTCCAGCACTTCACCTACTGGGACAGCGCAGTTGCGAACCTGCAGGCCCTCGCGGCACTCGACATTCCGAACGCATTCGTTTTGGGGACTTCGCAAGGGGGTTGGATTGCCACTCGTATGGGCTTGCTGGCACCCGACGTAGTCAAAGGTCTGATTCCGCTGGGTACCTCGCTGGACGTCGAGAGCCAACGCAGCCGAGACCGCGGGTGCTGGGATGGGCCGGGATTCTGCACCCCCTATATCGACGCCTTCGGCGAACCGGTCGGCGACGACTGGGTTGTTCCCGATGATTTCGTCGATGCTACCTTCGATGCTGCCTTGGGTGGCTTGAGCCCGGAAGACCGCGTGAGGTGGCTCGAGATATACCGCACGAACTACTCTGGCGACGCTGGCCGGCACCGCCTGCGGCTCTGCACGATCAACCTCCGTGATCGCGACGGACTGTACGGGCGGTTGGACGAGGTGACGCAGCCGGTCCTATGGCTCCACGGCACCGCAGACCAGGTCTACTCAGTGGCCAACGCCGAGGAAGAAATCAAACTGTTCACACGTGCTACCGAAGCACGTCTCGAGACGATCCCGAACGGGCATCACTTTCTGAGCGCGTCCAAGCCTGCTGAAGTCAATGCTGCGGTGATCGATTTCCTCGGCCGGTGGGCATGACCGACAAGCAGCTCAATCAACAGGTAGACACCATAAAAAACATGCTGTTGGACAGACGAATTCACGCAAATACCGCGGCTGTGAATGCGATGCTTCAAGCAGATCCCGTCCTGATCGATGTCGCCCCGGCCCTCGATGCGCTGCCCGGTATGACCCGCAGCACCATCCTCACCTCTGGAGCGCCGTTGCCCTGGTCTGCATACGAAGGAGGTCAGCGCAGAGCAATACTTGGAGCGGTACTCTTCGAAGGTCTCGCGAACTCGGTGGGGGAGGCCGACGCTCTTCTACATGCGGGAGACATCCTCGTCCGGCCGTGCCATGACTACGGGTGCGTAGGCTCAGTGACCGGGGTGACCTCGGCGTCGATGCCCGTCCTAGTTGTCGAGGATTCGACGTCGGGTTCGCGCGGACACTGCGTTCTCTACGAGGGAAGTGTCCGCGAACGCCTCACGTACGGGGTATGGAACGAGGCTGTACATCAACAATTGACCTGGGTCAAGGACGTGCTCGGCCCAGCCCTTTCAGCAGCACTGCGACATTCCGGCGGCCTA
Organism: Rhodococcus sp. P3_B8; assembly: GCF_056402775.1. NCBI lineage: Bacteria > Bacillati > Actinomycetota > Actinomycetes > Mycobacteriales > Nocardiaceae > Rhodococcus > Rhodococcus sp. P3_B8. The sequence goes on along the minus strand of NZ_JBFUGT010000020.1, from coordinate 39,027 downwards.
CGCACCAGTCCCATCATTCGGCGTGCCCTTGGCATGGGCGACGACCTACACAGCCGTAACACAGCGGCGACAGCGGTTTTCTTTGAACAGATCTACGGATCTATTCTCGAGGCCAATGGCTTCACCGCAGCAACCCGCGACGTTCTGAACTTCCTCAGTCGGAACGACCTGTTCTTCCTCCACGTCGCCATGGCGACGGGTAAGAGCATCGCGACCACCGCCAGCAGTACACCGCAGAGCAGCATCGTCACTGCTATGGCATTGAGCGAGAAAGAGTTCGCAATTCGCACAGCAGGCACCGGCGAGCGATGGTTCCGCGCGCCCATTCCTCCTCTTCAGGCTAAATACTTCGACGGGATCACTGCTGAGGACACTGCGTTCATGGGCGGCGAGAGCCTGATTACTGAGACCGTGGGGCTCGGCGGTCTTTCGGCAGCGGCTGCGTTTTCACTCCAGGATTACAGCGGCGGATCAGYTCAGCATATGGTCGAAACGACGGAGGCCATGTACGGGATAACTCAGGCTGAGCACCCCCAGTGGAAGATTCCGTATCTAGGTTTTCGCGGCGTCCCGTTCGGAATCGACGCGGCGCGTGTCGTTTCCACCGCGGTCACTCCACGTATCCATATGGGCGCCGCCCTACGCGAAGGCGGACACGCAGGCGCTGGTTTACTCATCGCCCCTCTCGAACCCTTCCGCGATGCCGTCGCGGCCCTCACTGCGACGGCGACATGACGGAAGTTCCCCGTTCGCTTACCCCGAAACCCCTGCCCGACGGCTACTTCGGGCGAAGGAGCCTAGCGAATCTAGCTGTGGACCTTCGTGCTCGTCGGATCTCTTCCTCGGACTTGATCAGCATTGCGATCGACGAGGCCGAACGCTCGCAGTCGACGATCAACGCGTTCGTCACCATCGATGGGGCTGGAGCTCGGGCAGCTGCCGCTATGGCCGATCGAGAGTTGGCGGCAGGCGTCGACCGTGGTCCGCTACACGGTGTGCCTGTAGCGGTCAAGGACATGATCGATGTTCGAGGTCTGCCGACGACTGCCGGTTCGCTTCATTTCGTGAATCGGATCGCTGATCGAGACGCTGACTGCGTCGGACGACTGAGGCGAGCAGGTGCGATACTGATCGGGAAGACGACGACGCACGAGTTCGCGAACGGGTCGACAGGAGACCGTGCTGTAACTGGACCAACTAGTAACCCACATGCATTGGGGCACATGTCAGGGGGGTCGAGTAGCGGTTCGGCGGCCGCAGTGGCCGCCGGCGTCGTTCCCGCCGCACTCGGTACGGACACCGGTGGCTCAGTACGAATCCCCGCCGCATGCTGCGGCGTCGTCGGTATTCGCCCCACCCAGGCGGCAATCAGCACGCGCGGAGTACTCCCTCTGGCCAGTTCGATGGACACCGTGGGCGTTCTGGCCCGTCGTGCGGCTGATGCACACGTCGTACTGTCAGCGTTGATCCACGATTTCCCGCCACCGGCCGAGCAGGCTTCCGTCGCCGACGTGCGCGTTCGCTGGATATCGCCGAGATCGATTCATCTCACTCAGTCATCGATCACCCGTTCTGCTCGCGATCTTGTCGCACCATTCCTTACCGACGAAATAGATATTCACGGCGCCGACGACCTTCGCTTCTCCTATCGTGTCATCCAAGGGCGTGAAGCTCACGCCGTCCACGCCGAGCGGCTCAGACTCGCAACCGAACTGTACGACCCAGAGGTGCGTGAGCGTCTCGAGATGGGCGGCGCGTACACCGATTCGCAACTCTCGCAGGCGATCGCCATTCGTGAACAGTTCCGTGTAGATATTGCTCAGCTACTGAAAACGGTCGATTTCATTGCCCTGCCCACGATTCCCATTTCGGCACCGCCGCTGTTCAGTCGTCGGGTGAACGTCGAGGATCAGACGGCCGACGTTCCAACTGGCTTGCTCTCACTCACCGCGCCGTGGAGTCTCATCGGACTGCCCGCAGTGTCCATTCCGGCAGCCGACGTCGACGGTTTGCCTGTCGGCTTACAGCTCGTCGGGCACCCGCATACCGAGGCTGATCTTCTGTCGTTCGCGGCGCAGCTCGAGACGCGGCAACTTCTCGACAGCTGAGCGGACCACACCGCACCGATCAGCTGACGCCGCCGGTTCCGCAGTCCCGGTCTGTTTCAGGCGGAAGTGAACCGATGTCACACATGGTGGTCGGGGTTCTATACGGACAACGTGATGAACAGTGCTGACGCAATCAGCACGACTCCGAAAACCGAGAACACGGCCACGACGCCGCCGACTCCGAATGGTGCACCGCCGCCGGCGGCGGCTGCAGCGATGCCGGATTGAACCCCGACCACAACGATCCCGCCTGCGCTTTTCCGCCTTGTCGGCCACCCCTGGGTGTCAGGGTGAGTTGCGTCCAGTGGTTCACAGTTATCCTGCCTGCAGGGCGAGATATGGATCAACCCGCGATGACGATTTCACCCACGGCTCTGGTCGAGGACAATGTCCGGATGGGCCCTCGCACCCACGCGCCGAAGGCCCGCAGCGACGACGCGCCTTCAGCGCCGCTGACAAGCTCGCCCACCTGACCGCCTATGAACAGGCCTGCGAGAGCAACGGTGGGCGCGTACCTGCGCCGCGAACGCCTGTACTCGTCCCTGATCAGCGAGTGGCGCAAATACCGCGATGCTGGCGTCCTCGACGGAAAGAAGCCCGGCGAAAAGATCGGCAAACTCACCACCGAGCAGGCCGAGATCGCACGCCTCAAACGCGAGTTGGAGAGAGCGAACAAGCGACTGGCCACCACCGAGACTTGCGCTGGAAATCATGGGATAAGCACATTCGCTCTTGTAGCAACTCTTCGGTCAACTACATATCTGACCAGGTCAGCGCCGAAAGATTTCGCAGCAGTTAGCTCAGGTCAGTGTCGCGGTGCTTCGGGGTCTGCCCACCTTCGGGCCGCCCAGCTATGGGTCAGAGTGGCGAACGAACTCCTGGCTGAAGCAACCGCACACCCTCGCGAGTGGCCAGCGCCGCTACCTCCGCACGAGAGGCCACCCCGAGTTTCGCCAGGATGTGTTCGACATGGGTCGAGACCGTGCGCCGGCTCACAACAAAAGTATCAGCGATCTGGGGGTTGCTCGCGCCCTCCGCAAGGAGCGTGACAACCTGCAGCTCTCGGGCGGTGAGGTCGTAGGGCGCAGACATCTCACGCTCGGCCACGAGCACCGTTCCTCCCACGCACCGGGTCAGATCGATTCGGTGAAACGTCCCGGATTCGTGGATCCAGATGTAGCTCCCATCCCTGTGTGGAACCGACATCAGAAGCAACGGCCAGAGGCGGCCGTCCGATTGGAGAATCGGGCCAACGTCACGGCCTGGAATTCGTTGCTCGCGACCGGCGCCGACCAACGCGACGTGCGCGTCTCCGTACACTTCGTCGGCGAGAACACGATGAGTTTGCAATAGATTACTGGCGTCGGCAAGAAGGGGAAGAAACTGCTCGATTGTTCGACGCCTGTCGTCCGTGGCCGCATGGGACGTACCCCAGTTCATATGAATGGCACCAGCGTGAGACCCGTCAGGTAACCACAAACAGGCGGTCACACCTTCATGGAATCCGGCGGGAAGTAGGCATTGCTCGGCAAGGGAGGTTGTGGCAAACCTGATTTGCCAATCACGGTCAAGGTCGGACCAGCGTAACGCCGAACGGACCCCGTTACGCAGCAGGCGGAATCCCGGGTTCTCTGCGTTCGGAACGAAGTCGTCCAACAGCCGCCTGAGGGCCGTGTCGGAGTAGCCGTCGGAGGCGAGCAACGTGTGCTGTGGACTCAGCGCGAATGGGTTCGATGCCGTCAGCGCCACCGCATCGCATCTTACGAGGTCGTGAAACAGCTGGACGAGTTGCTCGGCTCGCTCGACGACGCTAGGGGAGGCGACAGGTGCGGTTAAACCAGCGGCGCTCTCGGACGGGAGCAGGCTCATATCTCGTACCCTCGCCTTCTCGGACCCACCGCATAGTCTACTCTCGGCGCCATCGACCTGCAGTTCCGCAACGAACCTGCCTGACCGGGGTTCCTGAATAGGGAACATCCATCGCCTCTTAGGAGTCGGAGCGGTTGAGGAAGACGCACTTGGTGTCGTACTGCTGCCTCGATGATCGGGGTTTCCAAGTCGTCAACAGAATCCGATCCGCGGCGATCACCTCTCATGCCACGCTGCATGAGGGGCGGCAAAGCATCGGCCGCGGCCGCGACCAGACGCTCCGCGCGGGCTGTTCGAGCCGCATCAGGGGTCGGTGGCGAAAGCGATCAGGGACGAGATCGAACGCGCCTACTACCGAGGCCTGCTGACCGACGACGAGATCGGCCGGCTGATGGAACGAAACAAGGATGCCCTCGAACAGGCGGCACGGTCTGCGTGAACTCCCCGGATCCGCTGCGCGGCAAGGTCGCCGCGCAGCTCACCGCCATGTCCGTACCCGGTGGCCCGCTGCACACCAAATCCGACACCAGCACGATGATCCGCCATGCCGCGTCACCGGCCCGGCTGCGGTTCCGCCGCACGGTCATCGACCGGTATCTGGCGCGGGACACCTGACGTGCGGTGCCTCGCGAAGGTGTCCGGACTCTGCGTTGCAGAGCGTTCCGCCGGCACCCAGGGGCGCGGGTGTTCAGCTGTCGGGTTCCGGTCCGGGGAGGGGGTTTGGGGGTTGTGCGGGTGTCGGACGTCCCGGAGGGCGGCGGCGAGGTCGGCGGCTGTCGGCAGGGCGGGTCGGACGTCGGCGGGCAGGGACCGGTGTGTGGTGTAGGTGCTGACGGCGAGCGGCGAGCGGCGAGTCGAGACCGCGAAGCGCGTATTCGACGACGATGTCGTCGCGGTCGGCGGCGAGGAGGATTCCGATGGTGGTGCCGTCGCCGTGGTCGGGTTTGCGGAGCAGGTCATCGACGGCGTTGACGTAGAAGTTGAGCTTGCCGATGTGTTCGGGCTCGGCGTGGCCGATTTTCAGCTCGAAGACGACGAAGCGGCGCAGGCCCAGGTGRAAGAACAGCAGATCGAGGTAGAAGTCGGAGTTGCCGACGGTGAGCTTGTACTGGCGTCCGACGAAGGAAAARCCACCACCGAGCTCGGTGAGGAAATGGGTGAGCCGACCGATSAGGGCATCTTCGAGGTCGCGCTCGCTGTAACCGGCGTCGAGGCTGAGGAAGTCGAGGTTGTACGGATCCTGCAGGATCTCGTGGGCGAGGTCGGATTCGTGCGCCGGCAGCGTGGTGGGGAAATTGTTCGGKGCGGCACCSACMCGCAGRTGCCGAYCSGWRSTGATGTGATGGACGAGTGTCGCGCGGGACCAGCCGTGATGGGCGGCCTGGCCGGCGTACCAGTCGCGGACACGGGGGTCGGGGAGACGGTCGAGGAGGACGAGGATGTGTCCCCACGGCAATTGCGCAGCAGGGTGCTGCGYAATGGGGTCGGGGTATTCGGTGGCGAGGGTGCGCATGTAGACGAGGTTGCGCTGGGACAGTCCTCGCATGCCGGGGAACGCGGTGCGGAGGTCGTCGGCGAGTCGGGCAATGACCCGGGTTCCCCACCCTTCCTCGCTTTGCCGAGCGCGGATCAGCTTCCCGATCTTCCAGTACAGGAGGATCAGTTCGGTGTTGACCTTGCGAGCGGCGTGGACGCGGGCGGTGCGGACCTGGGACTTGATGTCCTCGAATAATGCGCCGTAGCCGGCGGGCTCGATTTCTTCTGCTCGACTCATCGTTGCCATCTTCTCGCATCCGGCCGACAGGTGGGTGAAGCCGGGCGGACCGACACGTCCGCCTGGGGCACCGGACCGCTCCTCGAGACGAGGAAGGACGCGGTGAACCGGAATTTACGCAGCAAGCTGCTGCGTAAATGGGCAGGCCGAGGGTGTTCGGTCGAGGAAGTGCAGGTCAGTGCGTTTTCCAGGGGTCCGTCCGGTTGAAGGTCGGCCCTGTCAGACAGACGCACATAACAGGAGCCGCCAGTGCATCCTCGGGGACAGCGTTGACGCTGAGGGTTCGGGGGTATGTGGGCGTGCGGGGGAGGGCGTAGAGCCTATGGTGCCGGTTTGGCGGGACCGCGGTGAGTCGTCAGGTCCGGAGGGATGAGGTGTCTATCGCGGTGACGGTCGGCTTATCTGGAATGGGGTCGTGGTGGTGGATGCGGTCCTGACAGTCCGTTTTCGAGACGGCTCGTGGCGCAGGCATGATGAGACCGTGGGCGATCGAACCGCGGCAGACTTCGAGCGTGAACTCGCCATGCTCGCCTACGCACGCGGACGCCTCCGCGCGTCGGAGGGCAAAGACTTCCGCATCCCGACGGCCGCGCTCGATGAGGTTCTCGATGAGCTGACAGTCTCGTCCGATCACCGGATCCGAGGTGATCTCCGGCGGTTCAGCAACCCGAGGTGTGATGGTCGCGATGGAGTCGCCTCGGGCCGGGGACGGTGGTGCCGGGATGGCGGTCGGGTCAGGCCGGATGGCGTGCGCAACTGCTCTGGTCACGTTCGTGATTCACAGGCGCGTCAGCATGGGAAGCAGGGCGATCGCGGACGGTGATGCCCGCGGCGCCGGCAACGACGCCGAGTAGGGCCCGCAAGGACGACGCCTCGTCGGTCACCGCGGTCCGCTCAACCCCGTGGTCACTCACGTACCGATCCACCGGTCCCGCTCAACCAGACGCCGAAGCTGCCAACCCCCGAAGATCCTCCCTGACGCGGGCACATACGCTGACTGTCCTCGACTCGAACCCGGGAGGTCCGTTGGCGGAGAACAGCACGATGTGGCACTACACTGACGCAGCCGGACTGCTCGGAATCCTCGGAAGCAACCCCGAGCAGCGAGATCCTAGTGTGGTCGGGCCGCAGAGCTGCCAGCCATCCTTCCGAGCAACCGCGGTCCAGTACCTCAACGACAGCCGCGAACTCATCCACGGCCTCGAGATCATCAAGAACGAGGTACTCCTCAAACGGGCCGCCGAACTGGATGCGATCGACTACCAGCCCAACGAGTACCACGAAATCGCCAACGCTCCCGCTAAAGCGAAGTTCCTCCGCGCGCTCTGCGAGACGATCGAACAGGTCGAAACCCGCACCTACGACCACCACATCCACTGCTACATCACATCGTTCTCGAAGAACCCGGACGCACTCAGTCAGTGGCGGGGCTACTGCGGAGGACTCGACGGTTTCACCATCGGCATCGACAGGGACAAGATTTCGGAGACTCCCGAAACGCTGGTGAGGGAGGTCTCTTACAGTGACAGCCTCCCGACGTCGTCGATGGTGACAGGTAACGTGAATGACTGGCTGAACCGGCGGCTCTCTTCAACGCATGCGCCCGAAACAACCTCTGGGATGCTCAATCACTGCGTTCGGGAACTATCCGCATCTGCCACCCAACTCAAACATCAGGGCTTCACAGAGGAAGCCGAATGGCGAGTCATCCACCTCGGGTACAGCAAGGGCGCGTCGTATCGAAACCGCGGCGCTCAGCTCATCCCGTACGCCACCTGGTCGGTGCCAGCCGACGCCGTTGTCGGCGTTCGTGTCGGCCCCGGCCCGAACCAGCAGGAGAACTACCTGGCGGCCAAGGGTGCGCTGTACTCGTTTGGGTATGCCGAGGTGGCGGAGAAGCTCACGAAGTCTCCCACGCCTTTTCGGTAGTTCCTATCGGCGACGGAGTCGAGAGCATGTCGGGCATCCGGAACCCAACCCTGTTCTGGATTTCGGAATGGCCTCCCACTCGTGAGCGAGTTGGCATCTCCACCAAACCTTCTTGCTACTACCGGGTTTGACTAAATCTGGTTGGAGGTCGGCGTTGAGGTGGGGGTGCCATTCGGCTGCGATCGTCGGATACAGGTCGGCTAGGGATTTGCCTGGTTTGGGAAACGCGCGTGCGAGTCCTGCACGCTTATGTCCGCAGGGTGGGCAGCCTTGACCGTTGAGGCCAGCGGAGTCATTTCTGAGGTCGAAGTTTCCAGCCGCTGAGGGAAACCAGTCCAGCTACTCCAGCCCCTATCGCAGCACCCATAAGCGGCAGTAGCCACCAGATCATGTCGGCTGTCCGAAACTGGACGGACGAGATTTCAGTCAGACTCTCAGGAAGGAAGCTCGCCGGAAATCCAAAGGGCAGGACAAGTATCGCGACGGCAGCAAGCAAGCCGAACACCAATCCGAAAACAGCAAACAACACCATGACTGCGCCAGCACCCGTGTCCTTGTCACGAGAGGTGTTCCATCCCAACCATGCGCGAACAGCTCCGACCAATGCCCCCAGTACGGCGCCGGCAACACAGAAGAAGCCGCCCACAGTAGCGAGAGACGGTATCCAGGGATCCTTTAGACGCCCGGTGGAATAGATCGCGATCCCTGCCTCGAACGTACTGAAACTAGGCGGATCCATCCACCTCCACGCGACGGTAGACATAAGCCCCGCGAGTACACCGAACCCGCTAGTGAGCACGATCACTGACCACCGCGACAGGAGCTTGTCCGGCTTGATTGTTGCCATCTCCGAAAGTTTGTCAGACGCGTCGCAGGACTTCTGTCCTTCGCACCGTAAAGCTGCCGCGGCTCAGCCGACGATCAACGCCGTCCGGTAGCGGAGTGCTGCGCGGCACGGATCGGCCGAATGTTGAGTGCCCAGTCCCCTCCCACAAGCGGATCCGCTTGCGGTGTCTCATGGATGCAGCGCCTCAGTAGCGGTCAAATGAGCGACGACCCGAACTGCCGCATAACTATGCGGCACGAAGGGCCGCGCCTGTCTTTGCGTCGACATGCGTTTCGGTCGAACTCGGGCTAGTCGCGGACCGTGGTCATGCCCGCACTCTGACAGGCGGGAGATCTGGATGCTCTCGGCGCCAAACTGACGCCCATCATTCGTGCGGTGGTAGAGCATGCTGATAGCGACTGCGTGACCTGCGAGGTCATAGCGAGGCATCGTTGCGCTCTTGGGCAGACCGGGCCGAGGGTACGTTATGCGTCAAGAATGCGATCTGGTCCGCAACGACGCGTTCGAAGGGCTCGCCGACATAGATGTCGAAGTGTCCTTGCGGATACAGCCGGATTTCGCCGTACGGTGCGCTGCGTGCATAACGCTGTGTTGTCTTGGCCGGCCCGAGACTGTCGCGCTCGCAGATGTTGAACAGGATGGGGCACTGCACTTTCGAGGCATACCTACCGGGACGGTACTTGATGATCTGGAACACGAAGCGAGCCGCGACTTCGTTCCGGAACGGGGCACCGGCGGGTACGAGATCCAGGTAACCCGACTGGGCGTCAGGTGTGGCCATCAGCGCGGTGCTTCCAGGCGCACCTGCGGAGGGGACCATTACCGGCGGCCTTCCGAATCGTGCTCCGACAACATCGTGCAGTGCCCGGGCCGTGACCTTCACCAACGTCAGCGGGTTCGTGACCAGTGCCGATGCGATCCCGTCAGTGAATGGACACTGAGCTACCACCGCGTCGATTCCGCCGTCGAGTGCCGATGCGACGATCACATGTCCAGCTGCGAGCGAGGTCCCCCACAAAATGACTCGGGTGCCATCGATGCCATCACGGTTACGTGCATAGCTGATCGCGGACGCCCAATCGGCGAGCTGGCTCGGTATGCCTACCAGTTGGCGAGGTTCACCCCCGCTGGCTCCGAAATGTCGGTAGTCGAACACCAGACACGCGTAACCCGCAGCCTGAAATCGTTCGGCGTAAGCATCGAGGCGCATTTCTCGGACCGCGCCAAGACCGTGAGCCATGACGATCACCGGGGCCGGAGTGTCACTGTTCGGCAGTAACAACCAGGCGGCACAGAGTGCATCGCCCGAGGTGAACTGCACATCCAATCGATCGGGCATGTGGCTCCTTCATCGGCGGTACCCGCGGTTTCGGGGCAACGAACACAATTTCAGTGAGAGGCCCAGAGCGAGCGCCACCAGTCCCTGGTATCTGCGCTCAAGCGGGTCAGCTGTCGGTGGTGAGCAGGTCAGCGAGGTTGTCCAAGCTTGCCCGCACCGTGCGTGAGTACGCCTTGGTGACGATGGGGTCCGCTAGCTTGCCGAAGACCCCTCCGAGACCACTTTCGGTGTCGACCCGGTAGGTAAACAGTGTCCCGTCGTCGACCTCCTCGAGCCTCGTCGTCGCGGTGAAACCGATCTTGCCTTCCACCGACTTGGACGTGGCCACCTTCCCGGGCTGGTACTCGATGAATTCGGTAACCCAGTCGAACCGCTTACCCAGGATTCGGTTCACCCCGCGCCACCTGGTGCCCACCCCGAGCTCCCCGTCGGTGACCTGCTCGCATTCGACGATCGATGCCTCCCACGACGGCCAGTTCTCCGCAACGGTGAGAAAGTCCCATACTTCCGACGCGGGGCGGGCAATGACGACGGACTGCTGGACAACCGGCATGGTGATTTCCTTTGGTGGTGGCTGGATCGGCCGTGACCCGCCGCTTCACGCTTCACGAATCGGTGAGGGGCGGAAGAATAGAGACCGGTCCGTTTATCGTCCTCTCGTGCCAGGTCGCTGTCACTGATGGTTAGCACGTCAAAGCGCTTTGGCGGTGTAGCCGAAAAGATGTCTCACAAGTCCGGTGCCCAGTAATGATCGGATGAGGGACGCGGCTCAATTCATAGGATCAACCGATCAGCGCCGAGGCCAAGCCGCGTCCACACGCCAGCCACCCGTGAGGGATCCGCTCACGGAACCACCTGTCCGTCGGCGCGTTATCGGTCGGAGTACCCCGTTGGTGGTTCCTCATCCGGCGCGCCGTCCACGGCGTCGTTTCGGCGGCGAAACGGGATGCCAGCGGCAACGCCGCTGTTCCTACCTAGGTCGGCAAACCTGCGACGCCGCTTGTCGCACGGGCATGCGATCCTCTCCCCATGTGCCCGTGTCCTTCACCCAAATGCTGACCGGCGGTCATCCCAACTCACTTGGTCGAACCCAGGCCTGGGTGCCCGCGACTTCGCCTCTCTGCGCGACTTCTACCAGCGGGTGGGCTGGCCGCAGGTGATGGACGACGGCGAGTTCACGGTCTTCGAGCTGCGCGGCATCGTGCTGGCCCTGTTCCCGCTCGCCCGGCTCGCGCACGACGGGAACACCGACGCCGCTTCGTGCACCGGCGGCATCCACTCCACCATCGGACTGCAGGTTGGCGGCCCCGCGGAGGTCGACCGGCTCACCGAGCACATGCGCGCCGCCGGGCGCACGGGTGACCAAGGAACCCGTCGACGCGGAGTTCTTCACCGGGCGATCGGCGTACCTGTGCGACCCCGAGGGCAACTACTTCGAGATCGTCTGGGCCGACATGCCCGACAACCCCGTCGTCCGCGCATCCCGCAGGGCCGCCGGCCTGTAGCCCGAGGGTCGTCGGATTCGCATTGCTCCCCGATCTTGGCCGGGTCCCACGGCCTCCGAGACGAGGAAGAGCATGAGCGCGGGGCCTCGTCGCGTCCCGGGAATGAGATGTATATGAGATGGCGGCGCGGCTCGTCGTCCTGACCAGACGCCGGTCGCCGCACCAGGACTCACGGCGTGATGCTCTCCTCGAACAAGATCTCGGCCAGCGGGCTCCCCTGAGTCCAGTCGTCGATGTTCTCGGCCGACGCGGTCGTCCAGCCGCCCATCGCCTCCAGTCCGCGCAGGATCAGGGTGACGAGCCGGCGCTTCTCGTCCGGGTCGGTGATCGGCACGCCCTTCGCGGGCAGGTCGGCCGCGATGCCGTGCTTGAGGTGGACGACCAGCCGCGGGTCCCCTAGCAGGTTGGCGTACCAGTCGCGCCGGCCGGGGCTCCCGGAGAGGAACCAGCGCCCGTCGACGCGGTGGAACCAGATCTCGATCCGCCGCGCCTTCCCGGTGGACGCGCCGTAGGTCGTGATGTCGATCGTGCGTTCGCGGGACGAGGCGTCCGGGGCGATCTCCAGTGCAGCGCGGACATCGTCCCGCAGGGGCGTCACTTCTCGCTGTAGACGGGGAACGCGCTGGAGTCGCCGTAGTCCTGGGCGCGCAGTTCGCTCAACGCCTCCATGTCCGCGTCTGAGATCTCGAAATCGACCTCGGCGTTGGAGCGCATGTGCTCCAGGTTGGCGGTCTTGGGAAGGGACACGGTGCCCAGCTGCAGGGTGTAGCGGATGCACAGCTGCGGCACGGACACGCCGTACTTCTCGGCCATCGCCTGCACCTYGGCGTTCTTGAGGATCTCGCCGTGCGCGATGGGCGAGTAGGCCTCGACGAGGATCTGCTTGCTCGCGCAGTAGTCCAGGAGGTCGGAGGGCGTGTTGCCGGCATGCACGAGCAGCTGGTTCACGCGGGGGACGGTCTCCGCCGTCTCCAGCAGGCTGTCCAGGTCCGACTGCAGGAAGTTCGAGATGCCGATCGAGCGGAGCTTGCCCGCCTTGTGTGCTTCCTCCAATGCTTTCCAAGCCTGGCGGTTGCCCTCGGCGTAGTCGCCGCCGCGGAAGTCGTCCCACGGCTGCGGGCTGTGGATCAGCATCAGGTCAATGTAGTCGAGGCCGAGCGTCTCCAGCGATCCGTTGATCGCGGCCACCGCACCGTCGTAGTCCTTGATTTCGGCCGCGAGCTTGGTCGACACGAACAGTTCGTCGCGGGAGACGCCGCTGGTGCGCACGCCTTCGCCGACGCCGCGTTCGTTGCCGTACGCCTGGGCGGTGTCGATGTTGCGGTAGCCGATCTCGACCGCCGCCTTCACGGCGTCGGCCGCCTTGTCGTCGTCGATGAACCAGGTGCCGAGCCCGAGCTTGGGGATCTCGACACCGTTCGACAGTGTGTAGGTCTCGTCCAAGATGGTCATGCGTTCTCTCCGTTCTTCGGCAGTTGCCCGTACACCTCATCGGTGACGGGTTCGAGCCATTCGTTGCTGACGTCCTCGCCGGGGGTGATGAAGGCCAGGTGGCTGAACCACGAGTCGGCCTTCGCGCCGTGCCAGTGCTTGGTGCCGGCCGGGACGCGGACCACGGTTCCCGGCTCCATGCTGATGGGGTCCTCGCCCTCGGCCTGGTACCAACCGGAGCCGGCGGTGCACAGCAGGACCTGGTCGCCGCCGCCGGCGGTGCCGTGGTGGATGTGCCAGTTGTTGCGGCAGCCCGGCTCGAAGGAGACGTTGCTCACCGGGACGCTGCCGTCGGTCAGCGGGGCCAGGTAGCTCTGCCCGATGAAGTACTCAGCGAAGGCGTCGTTGGGCTCCCCGAGCGGGAAGATCTGGTCGAATCCGTTGTCAGTCATCCTGTTCTCCCTCTGTTCGTTCTGGATGAGTCGTCACCATGCGTACGACATGGGCGCGACACCGGGCCGCGGCCAGGTGCGGTCGAGCTCCGTCAGCGTCGCAGCGTCGAGGTCGATGGTGAGCGCGTCGACGGCGGATTCGAGGTGCTTCACCGTGCGGGCTCCGGCGATGATCGTGGAAACGGCCGGCTGGTGCAGCAGCCAGGCCTGCGCGACCTCGGCGGGCGAGTGCCCCAGGTCGGCGCACAGGCGTTCGTACTCGGCGAGCTGGTCGGAGGCCCGGCGCAGCTGCTCCTGCACCTCGGGGGCCTTCCGCCGCACCGTCTCCTCGTCCTTCGGCGAACCGGCGAGGACGCCCGAGGCCAGCGGTGCGTACGGGATCAGCCCGATGCCGAAGTGCTCCAGGGCGGGGATGAGTTCCTGTTCGATCGCCCGGTTGGCGAGGTTGTACTGGCTCTGCTCCGATACCAGCCCGAGGAAGTGCCGGTGCTCTGCCGTCAGCTGCGCGGTCGCGACGTCCCAGCCGGCGTAGTTGCTGGATCCGACGTAGGTGATCTTGCCTTCGGCGACGAGCTGCTCCATGGCCTGCCAGATCTCCTCGAACGGGGTGGCCCGGTCGACGTGGTGCATCTGGTAGAGATCGATGTGGTCGGCCTGCAGCCGGCGCAGGCTCGCCTCGCAGGCCCGCTTGAGGTGGTAGGCGGACAGGCGTCGGTCGTTCGGGCCGAGCCCCATCGGCTGGTAGGCCTTGGTGGCCAGGACGATCTCGTCGCGGCGGCCCGACTTCTTCAGCCACTCGCCGAGGATCTCTTCCGAGGTGCCGTACCCCTGGGCCATGTCCGGCGACTGCGGGCCGCCGTAGACGTCGGCGGTGTCGAAGAAGTTCACGCCGAGCTCGACGGCCCGGTCCATGATCTCGAATGCCTCCGGCTGGTCGGTGGCGTCGCCGAAGTTCATCGTGCCCAGTCCGATGCGGCTGACGAGGAGGCCGGAGCGGCCCAGGTGCGTGTGTTCCAAAACGTCTCCTTCAGATGCTTGGTTTCGTTGGTGTCGTGTGCGGCGCAGGCCGTCGTGGTCCCCGCAACGGGCCCGCCCGCGCCGCGGCTGATCAACGGTTGACGTAGCCCATGTGCTGGGCGTTGTACCGGTCGCCGTGGACGCCGACGCTCCGGACGATTGCGTCCAGGTCGGCGCGCTCGTCCGCCGACAGGGCGACCTGTGTGGCGGCGGCGTTCTCCTGGATGCGGGCGGTGCGGCGGGTGCCGGGGATCGGCACGATCCACGGCTGCTGCGCGAGCAGCCAGGCCAGCGCGATCTGGCCGGGCGTCGCGCCCTTAGTCGCAGCGAGCTCTTTCACGTGCTCGACCAGGGCCTGGTTGGCCGCGAGGTTCGCCGCCTCGAAGCGCGGGACCCGGTGGCGGATGTCGCCTTCGGTGAAGCTCGTGGTGGTGTCGACGGTGCCGGTGAGGAATCCCTTGCCGAGCGGGCTGAACGGCACGAAGCCGATGCCCAGCTCCGCCAGCGTCGGCAGTACCTCGGCCTCGGGGTCGCGGGTCCACAGCGAGTACTCGCTCTGCACCGCGGTGACCGGGTGGACGGCGTGCGCGGCGCGGATGGTGGCGGCCGAAGCCTCGGAGAGGCCAAAGTGTTTCACCTTGCCCTCGGCGATCAGCTCGCCCACTGTGCCGGCGACGTCCTCGATTGGCACGTCGGGGTCGACGCGGTGCTGGTAGAACAGGTCGATCGCGTCGGTGCGCAGCCGCTTCAGGGATGCCTCGGCGACCCGGCGGATCTGCTCGGGTCGGCTGTTCAGGCCGACGCTCTGGCCATCCTGGATGTCCCAGCCGAACTTGGTCGCGATGACCACCTGGTCGCGGATCGGCTCGAGAGCCTCGCCGACGAGCTCCTCGTTGACGTACGGCCCGTACACCTCGGCTGTGTCGAAGAAGGTGACGCCCGCGTCGAGGGTAGAGCGGAGTACGGCGATCATGTCGGCGCGGTCGCCGGGGTTGGGTCCGTAGCTCTGGGACATGCCCATCGCGCCGAGCCCGATGGCGGAGACTTCGAGGCCCTGTCCGAGTGTCCTGGTGTGCATGTTTAGTTCTCCTTGATGGTCGAGTGCCCGTCGCGGGGCGCTGCTGCAGGCGACGTGGCTGCGAGGCTCGCGAGCAGCTTCAGCCGCTCCTCGCTGGGCGAGCCGGGCTCGGCGGTGTAGATGAGGAACGACAGGCCCGGCTCGGCGGTCAGCTCCATCCCCTCGTAGGTCAGGGTGAGGTTGCCGACCTCGTGGTGGTAGAACTCCTTGGTGCCCGACCCGTGGCGGCGCACGTTGTGCGCTCCCCACCGGGTGCGGAACTCATCCGACCGCGTGGACAGCTCGCCGATCAGGTCGTGCAGCTGCTTGTCGCGGGGGTCGCGCCCCGCCTCGGTGCGCAGGATCGACACTGTGATGTCGGCGGCGGCCTCCCACGCGGGGTAGAACGACTTGGCGCGCTCGTCGAGGAAGCAGAACCGCGCCAGGTTGCCCCGACCGGGACCGTCGAAGACCTCGTCGTAGAAGGCCCGGCCCAGCGGGTTGGTCGCCAGGATGTCCATCCTTCCGTTGCGTACGAACGCGGGCCCGTAGGCGATGACGTCCAGCGCCCGGGTCAGGCTCTCCCGCGCGACCCACGTCTTCGGACGGCGCTTGCGCACCGGCTGGGCCGCGCCGTTCGCGACCCGGGCGAGGTCGAAGAGGTGCTCGCGCTCGGCCTCGTCCAGCTGCAGGGCCCGCGCGACGGCCTCCAGCACCGAGTCGGAGACGCCGACGAGGTTGCCCCGCTCGATCTTGGCGTAGTACTCCGGGCTCACGTCGGCCAGCATCGCGACCTCGCTGCGCCGCAGCCCCGCCACCCGCCGGTGCCCGGAGACCGTCAGGCCCGCCTGCTCGGGGCCGATGTTCGCGCGGCGGGACATGAGGAACTCCCGCGCCTCGTTCCTGTTGTCCATGCATTCAACGCTAAGTCGGCCAGCGCCGCGGAGGGAGTCTCCGCTGGTACACCCCTCACTGGAGACTCCCTCGCAGAGCGCATCCGCGCTGTCATAGGAGCATCCGACACCGACGAACGAGAGGAAACGATCATGGCTGACAACGAAAGCACCGGCTGGACCGGCGGGAAGAACGCCTTCGGCGACTTCGCCCCCGGGATGGTCCACTACACCGACGAAGTCCTCTTCGACGAGGTCTGGGAGCGCGAGAGCCTGTCCAAGCGCGACCGCAGCCTGGTCACCGTCGCCGCGCTGACCGCGCTCGGCAAGACCGACCAGCTCCAGTTCCACCTCGGCTTCGCCCGGCAGAACGGCGTCACCGACGACGAGCTCAAGGAGGCCCTGCTGCACCTGGCCTTCTACGCCGGCTGGCCCAACGGCATGGCAGCGACCACCGTCCTGAAGAGCATCGTCGAGAAAGACGACTGACGTGACCTCCTGGCCGAGCGGGAGCATCGAGCAGATCGCAGCCACCGACGACCTGCACATCGCCCCTTACCACGCCGACGGGAAGACCACGGGAACCCCCACCTGGATCTGGTCGGTCGTCGTCGACTCACGCCTGTTCGTCCGCGCCTGGAACGGCGTGAACGGACGCTGGTACCGCTCCGCGGTCGCCCAGCGTGCCGGGAAGATCACCGCCGCCGGACAGGAGCACCAGGTCGAGTTCGCCCCGATCGACGATCCCGACCTGAACGACCGCATCGACCAGGCCTACCGGCAAAGGTACGCCGGCAGCCCCTATCTGCCGCCGATGGTCGCCGCCGGCCCGCGGGCCGCCACCGTCGAGATCACCCCACGCGACGCGCGCTGAGACCGCACCGCCTGAAGGAGAGCACCCAGATGAAGATCACCGTCCTAGGCACCGGCCTGGTCGGCCGGCTCCTCGCCGCCAAGCTGGACGACCTCGGCCACGACGTCGTGATCGGCATCCGCGACCCGCAGGCAACGCTCGCCCGCGACGAGTGGACGAAGACCGGCAACGTCGACACCCCGCCCTACGCGCACTGGCAGGCCAAGCACCCCGACGTGAAACTGCTTCGGTTCCCTGAGTGCGGCGCGCATGGCGAACTCGTCCTCAACGCCACCGGCGGCGCAGCCTCCCTGGAAGCGCTCGCGCGGGTCGGCGCGCAGAACCTCGCCGGGAAGGTGCTGCTGGACCTGGCCTTGCCGCTGGACTTCACCGACGGCTTCCCGCCCACGCTGACCGTGGCGAACACCGACAGCCTCGGCGAGCAGATCCAGCGCGCCCACCACGACGCCAAGGTCGTCAAATCCCTGACCAGCGTGTTCTGCCAGGTCATGGTCGACCCGTCCCGCATCCCCGGCCAGCACAGCATCTTCGTCGCCGGCGACGACCCTGACGCCAAGCAGACCGTGCGAGGCCTGCTGGAGAGCTTCGGCTGGCCCGCCGGGAAGATCATCGACCTCGGCGGCATCACCGCCGCCCGCGCCGTCGAAATGTACTCCCGGCTCTACTTCACCCTCGTCGGCGCACTGGGCACCTTCGAGCTCAACATCGACGTCGTCCGCGCCCGCTGAGCCACGCCGCCGGGGCGTGAGAGCAGTGAGAACGACCGACAAACACGACAGATTGGCATTGCAATGACGAACCCCACCTATGACTTCAACGGCCAGGTCGCCCTGGTCACTGGCGCGGCCCCCGGTATGGGCCTGGCAGCCGCCCGCCTCTTCGCCGACAGCGGAGCCGCCGTGGTCCTCGCCGACATCGACCAGGATGCTGCTGAGCAGGCCGCTCAGTCGCTGGTCGCCGCCGGCCACAAGGCGATCGGCGTCGCGTGCGACGTCTCGGACGAGGCGCAGGCCGCCGCGATGGTCGAGAAGGCGGTGGAGACGTTCGGCCGCCTCGACATGGCCTTCAACAACGCCGGCATCCAGGTCCCGCCGTCCGACGCCGCCGACGAGGCGGCCGAGGACTTCGACCGCGTCAACGCGGTGAACCTGCGCGGCGTCTGGGCCGCTCAGAAGCACGAGCTGCGCCAGATGCGCGCCCAGGGCTCCGGCGCGATCGTCAACTGCTCCTCCCTGGGCGGCCTCGTCGGCCTGCCCGAGCGCGCCGCTTACCACGCCTCCAAGCACGGCGTCATCGGCCTGACCAGGTCCGCCGCGGTCGAGTACGCGCCGAAGGGCATCCGCATCAACGCGATCTGCCCCGGCACGATCGACACCCCGATGGTCTCGGACATGCTCGAGACCCAGGCCGACGCGATGGCCGAGATCCTCAAGGAGCAGCCCATCGGACGCCTCGGCGAGGCCGACGAAGTCGCTGCCGCCGCAGTATGGCTCTGCAGCCCCGGAGCGAGCTTCGTCGTCGGCGTCGCCCTGCCCGTCGACGGCGGCTTCACCGCGCACTGACGAGAGGAGAAACCCACGATGAGCACCTGAATCGACGCCGTGCTGCGATCGTTCGCGCCCGCCGACGACCTTCACATCTCCCCGTTCCGCGAGGACGGCGTCACCCACGGCACGCCCACCTTCATCTGGTCGGTCGTCGTCGACGGCGACCTCTACGTGCGCCCCTACACCGGTGAGCGCTCGCGCTGGTACCGGGCAGCCATGTCGCAGGGCGGCGGATGCATCCGCATCAACGGCGCGGAGCACGAGGTCGCCTTCGCCCCGGCCGATCCGACCGTGCTCGACGCCGTCGACGAGGCCGACCGAGAGAAGTACAGCGGCAGCCCCTACGTCGCGCCCACGATCGCCGACGGGCCGCGCACCACCACACTCCGCGTCACGCCTCGGCGCGGGCCCCCCGACGAATGACTCCACTCCGCTCAACGCGCGAGCCCCAACGAAAGCGAGACGACGATGGCCCCTCCACCGACCGGAGCGTCCCGGCTGTACCCGATCATCGGAGACCCCATCAAGTACGTCGAGTCCCCGACCTGGCTCACGAACACCTTCGCCGAGCGCGGCCACGACGCGCTCTGCGTGCCGATGCAGGTGCCCGAGGGCGCTCTCGACCGGGTGATGGCGGGGCTGTCGGCGACGCCGAACGTCGACGGCGTCCTCGTCACCATGCCGCACAAGCGCACCGTGTTCGGCTACTGCGCCACCAGCTCCGATCAGGCCCGGCTGCTGGGTGTGGTCAGCGTCATCCGCCGCAGCCCCGACGGCTCCTGGCACGGCGACATGCTCGACGGCCTCGCCTTCGTCAAGGCCCAGCAGGACCACGGCGCGACCATCGAGGGCAGCCGCGCGCTGCTCGTCGGTGCCGGCGGAGCGGGCAGCGCCATCGAGATCGCCCTGCTCGAGGCTGGACTCGAGGAGCTCGTCGTCCACGACACCGACGAGGCCCGTGTCAAAGAGCTGCTCGGCGTCCTGGAAGGCGTCGGCACAGGCGAGGCGACGGCTGGCGCTGCTGACCCGACCGGGTTCGACCTGGTATTCAACGCGACCCCGCTGGGGATGGAGGACGGCGACCCCCTGCCGGTGGATGCGTCGCGGCTGGCCTCGTCGATGTTCGTCGGCGACGTCATCTCCGGCCACGGCACCACGCCGTTCATCGCCGCCGCCCAGGCCGCCGGCTGCCGGACCGCGACCGGCGGCCACATGGTCGAGGCCGTCCAGGACCTGATGGCCGATTTCATGCTCGGGAGGACACATGAATGAAGCAACGCCCCTCCTCCGCTTCGTCCCGCGCCTCACCGACGCTGCCGCCCTGGCGCTGATCCACGCTGCGGAGAGGGCGGCGCCGGAGCAGGGCCTCCAGGTCGCGGTCGCCGTCGTCGGAGACATGGGCCAGGAGCTCGCGACCTACTGCATGGACGGGTCCGGCCCGCAGGCGGTGCAGGTGGCGAGGAAGAAGGCCTATTCGGCCGTCGCGTACCGGATGCCGACCGACGAGTTCCACGAGCAGACCCACGAGCGGTTCGGCGTCGACGGAGCCGCGATGCTCACGGCCGCCGTGGAGGGCACCATGCTGCTCGGCGGCGGCGTCCCCGTCGTCGTCGATGGAACCGTCGTCGGTGCCGTCGGAGTCAGCGGAGGGCGGGGCGAGCAGGACAGAGCGATCGCCTCGGCCGCGATCTCCGAGGTTGTGGCCGCGTTCGGGCCGCCGAAGGCCTGATCAAGCAGGTCGGCGACGAAGCCCCCCGCGGCCGCAAGACCTACCAAACCACCGACACCGGCATCGACGCTACGGGCCTGGCTGCGCGACACCGAACCGGACTACTCCATCCGCTATGACGCCCTGCTGCGCATCTTCGCCCTATGGGTGCTGCCCACCGACGAAGCGCTCGCCGACCTCGCCCGCGACCGCACCGAATACGCCCGCCACCTCGACTACATCAACACCGTCCTCGCCCGCCACGACTGGGCCGCCGACCCGTCCGCGCGAGCCCGCCGGATCACCATCGAATTCGGCCGCCGCTTCTACCAGATGCAACTCGACTGGATCGACTGGGCCACCGAACAAGTCCGCGCCGGCACCCTGCAACCCGGCGGCCCCCTCCCCGACGACACCCTCGCGCCGCCCGCTTGACGATCCTCAATCGGAGCTGCACTATGCTTCCGCCAAACCATGCGTGTTGCGACGACCGCTGGAATCCGCCCCCCGATGCCGGGGCACAACCATGCGCACAGCCGGACGAGAAGATCGAGGGATGACGGAGACGAGGCCAGGGCGGATCCCGGTGGGCGATCCATCGCGCTGCGCTTCGACTTCGAGACCAAACGCCGACTTGAAGAGATGGCCGAGAGCATCGGGCCCCGCCGCTTCGGGGCGCTGATCCGTGTCGCCTGCCGACGGCTTGTCACCCAACCCAAAGCCGTCGGCAACGGCCTCGACGAACAGCGTCGACTCTCGGAAGCATTGCGGGCGATCCCGCTGCTCATGCTCAAGATAAAGCTGGAACCGGACACCGCGCAGAAGTTCTCGGCGCTGGCCGCCGAGCACGACACCACGGTCAGCGCACTCATGCGGATCGCGCTGCACCGATTCTTCGAAACCCCCGGTCGCTACAAGCACCCGATGCTCCGCGAGGCCGATCGCACCGGACTGTCCGACTGGGTCGACGTCATGGTCAACCCTTCCAGCAAGCAGCAAATCTGGAGACTCGCCGGCCCAAGCTCAATACGTCCTTGCTTCGGGTCGCCCTCCGGCGCCTACTCGACGAACCCGGTGACCTCACCAGAGATCTTCCGCAGCGAGAAGCACAAGGCGCACCTCATGGCCCGGCACGCCCGCCGCCAGGCGCGACGCCACACCCTGCACGACTGATTAAACGGCCAGCAAGCCGCTGGCCAATTCAACGGGGCGAGTTCCGATCCCGATGTACCCGCCTCCGGCGGTTACCAGGCCACCTGCGGTGTCCTCCGAGAGGATGCTGTAGGGTCTCGCTGCCGATGACATTTTGAGACACCGCAACCGGGATGTTTGTCATTTGTCTCACGGTGTGGCCACCGCGATCTGTCTCAACCTTCTGGGCATTTCTTCAGAGGATGATCTCGCTGCCACCGACTGCCCGCGTCCGATGGTTTCGGGGCGCTGGTGCGGACGCAACGGGAAGGCGGTCCGCACCGAAAACACCTTGGGCGCGTTGTACCTGCACTCGAGCCGTCCGCACGCGTTCGGCGAGACCTCGATCAGCATCGGCGCCACCCACGCCGCGATGCGCGCTGTAGCTGCTCCCAGACCCCGTACCGCCGGGGCGGGTCGGAGGTGATCGATTGGGGTAGACCCGCGAGGTGTAATCGGTTGTCGGGCAATGATGTGCACCTCGCACTATTTCACGGGCGCCGAATTATCGGCGTTGGAGGGCGATGGTGTTGAGGAACGCTCGACTTCTCGGCGAGCCAGGGCCATGACCTGCCCGCTGCGGGGCGGCGGCGACACCACCGGCGATCGCGGTGGTGTTGTAACTGGGGCAATGGCTGCGGCAAATTCGAACGGTGGTGTTTCTCGACCGTGGTGATCACCGGCGCTCTGGTCCTTGGCCCGGTTTCGCAGCGGAGGGCGAAGCGAAACCTTGGCGTGCCGCCATTGCGGCCGCGAATGTGGTGCTGCCGATGGTGACGAGGGCACCGAGGATCAGCGCCGAGGGTTCACCGGGCTGCAGGATATGCGATTGCTCTCCGATGGTCGCCGCCGCGACCGGGACACCCAGCTGAGCCGAGGCCAATGCGGCAAGGGCCAGTGGCTGCCCGAGAAGCCGTATCGCGCAGTGAACGGTAACCGCTGCGAGTCCGAGCGAGACGCCGAGCAGGATCAGCGAAGGGTGCGCGCGGAGGTCACGCAGGTTCAGCGAGGCGCCCAGCCACACGAAGAACAGGGGACCGAGGAATCCTTCGGTGATCGAGAACAGCTGCTTGGCCAGGCGCCGCGGTTCGCCCACGCCCGCGACGGCCAGCCCGAGCGTGAAACCGGCAAGCATGATCGATACGTGGGTGTGAACGGCCAGCGCCGCGAGGGCGAACAGCACGCCGAGGTTGATCCGCAGCTCCAGCGCGAAGCGGCGGTCCTTCGATTCCTGGTGCAGACTGTGCAGCCAGCCGCGGCCCTCTGCACACTTCAGGAACGTGTAGAACAGTGCCGCCGACGCGGCCACGGCGACAGCACCTATCGCGGCGCGGGGGGCCTGGGCGGGGTTGATCACGAGTGGAAGCGCGATGATGCACGCGGTGTCTGCGACCGCGACCTGGGCCATGGTCTGCACTACCGGTGTGCCCTCGAGCCGCAACGAGTCGATCAGCGGTAGCACCAGGGCGGCCGACGACGACGCGAGGAGGACCGCGTACAGGGCCGCATGGCCGGTGCCGAATGCCCGGGCGATCCCGAACCCGGCTGCCGCCGCGAGGACCCCGACGATTACAGCCCGCGCGGTGCCCTTTGCGAGAGCCGGCCGGATGGTCGCATTGCGGACGGGTACATGGGTGCCGGCAACGAACATGATCAGCGCGAATCCGATGTCCGCGAGAAAGGTGAGGGTGGGATCTTCTGGGTGGATCAATCGGACACCCGTCGTGCCCAGAAGAATCCCTACGAGCAACTCACCGAGCATCACCGGCAGGTGCCACTCCCG
Organism: Rhodococcus sp. P3_B8; assembly: GCF_056402775.1. Classification (NCBI taxonomy): domain Bacteria; kingdom Bacillati; phylum Actinomycetota; class Actinomycetes; order Mycobacteriales; family Nocardiaceae; genus Rhodococcus; species Rhodococcus sp. P3_B8. The sequence goes on along the minus strand of NZ_JBFUGT010000020.1, from coordinate 15,703 downwards.
ACGAACCGCGAGCAAGGGACCGGCCAGGGCGGCTGCCGAGATCAGGGCGAGGATCTCGAACGACATCCGTGGACCTCAGCTCGTCGGCGGCAAGCTCGTCAGCCGGCACGGAATCTGCGTGTTCTCATCGGTGTGATAGCTCGCGCACACGCGGTGATAACCATCTGCCACTTCGAGTGCCGTGCCTGCCGCCAGAACGCCACGCACGAGCAGGATGGGTGAAAGGGGTGTGCCGTCTTCGATCTTCCGCAGGTCGGCGGCCACATGCGCGTTGTCCGGAGGCAGCAACCGCAGCCGCGAGGCGCGCAGGATGTCCTTGGCCTTGTGGAGTGTGACCGGGGCCGTCCTCAAACCCGCGACGATACGTTCGACGGTATCCCGGGAGGTGAGCAGATCCAGGTACGCGGCAGCCGCCGGGTAATCGTGTTCCTCGGGCGCCTCGCGCCACCGCACTTTCGGCATGCGGAGATTGTCCCTCACCGGGGTTCCGATCCCAGCGATTCGCGAGCGCGTGGACGACGAAACGGCGGATGAATCACATGCGAGTTGTCCGTCGCTGAGCGTGCCGCCTCATCACCCGCCCGATCCGCGGCGGCGCACCCCACAACCCGGCCATGGTCGACGCCGCCCTCGAACAATCCGGTCACCTCGCCGGCCACCACGGATCCGAACGCACCCGCAGCCCTCGCCAACATCACCACCGGCGCCGAACACACCGCCGCCGACACACCACCCGCTACATCGTCCCAATCATCCGCGGACTCAGCACCATCGGCCCTGCGACGGACACTCGCCACAACAGAGGGCGGGCGCGGATCAAGATCAACGGCCATCAGACAAACTCGATACCGAAGCAGGCCGCACCACTGCAGCCTCACCATCGATCATCAACCCCGGCGACCTGTTGACCCGACATTCGAAATGGGCGTGTCTCACAACGATGGCGGATCCGCCACCGGCCCGCCACTAACCGTGAGATTCCGCCACCGAACTCGAGACCCTACAGATGCTCCTGTAGGGGTCTTGCTGCCAGTGGCATTTCGAGACGCTGCGCTCTGCGGACTTGTTGCTTGTCTGACGGCGTGGCCACAGCAATCTGTCTCAAGACCGTGGCATTTCCTCAGTCACTACGAAGCGAGACGGGCCGTGCCGATGCACCTGGCCGCGACGGCGATCAGGACGCCCTAACACCCACACCGGGGAGTGGTTGGCGATCCCGTGAGCGGATCGCTGACCGGTCACTGAATCGATCGGTTGCAGTCAGATACGCATACGCTCGGTGGATGGCGCGCACCGTGGTGTTCGATCCGACTGAGCAGGAACTGTTCGATGACCAGCGGCAGCGGTTCGACTGGACGCTCCTGCAGTCAGGGTTCGTGTTCCGGTGCGCCACTCGGTTCCAGCTCGATAGCGCGTGCAAGCGACTCACAGACCTCGGTTAACTGGTGCACGAGTTCGATGCTCTGGGATGGACCTCCGTTGAGTGCATGCACGCCGCGTTCGCAGCATCGATGTCGTTCCCGGACTACTTCGGAAAGAATCTCGATGCGTTCGACGACGTCCTGAGTGATGTCGCGACTTTCAGCTACGGCAGCGACCCTGCGACGGCGGGAACCGTCCTTGCGATCGCGGACTTCGATGTGCTGCTGCAGATTGACCATCGCACTGGCCGGAAGATCCTTGAGATCTTCGCAAGGCAGGCGCGCTTGGCGGCTCTCTACGGGCACCTCATGCTGTGCTTGGTGGAGACAACTGCTTCGGATCTCGGGCCCGTTGGAGGCGCCGACGTTTACGCAGGCACGTATGGGACACACCTCCGGCCCCGCCGGATCCCTTCGACGAAGCCGACGTCCTCGAATTCGGATTCCAGATCAATGCCACGCAGGGCGATGCCGCCGCCTACGTGTCCGCGCTCGATCAAGTGATCGCACCCGTTCTCGGCGGGATCGGTCGGTGGCAGATCCTCGACCCCGCACTCGCATCGGAGAATGCAGTCCGCTTTCACCAAGAACATCCCAGCCCACGACAACAGCCCGGCCAGCAACTCTGGGACGTCTTCGTTGGTGTCCGCGGCGTGGGGGATGCCACGGTGCTCGGTGAAATGGTCTTTCACGCCGTCGAGCGGGCGGGCATGCTCTTCGGGCAGATGTCGCAGATCTTGTACAACAACGGCGACCAGGAAGCCGCCTTTGAGAAATATCAGCAGTTGGCCGACTTCCCGAACGGCTGAACTGCAACCGGGAACCTGGCTCGCAAGGGGATCGGTGACGGTCACCGATCCGTTTAGCGGAGCGATCTCGGGCAACTCCTTGCCATGTCACCGCGCGGCGCAACACAAGAGCGCATGCAAGGTGGTTAGGTACCGCTCCGCAGGGGTCGATCAAATGGCCCCCACCGTCTTGCCAGACGCCTACCCGATAACTCCTCAAGGGCCTTTCATCTCGGGCGCTCGGGCCGCAGGCTTGGATGATGGATGGGGACTGTCTCGCCACTGGCAAGGGTTACGGCGACGGGCCTCTCTCCACCGCGCGCGGAGCACCGCAAGGACGACTCCGTCGGTTCCGACACCTCCGGTGTCTGTATCGAGCGACGACCTCACGTCGAACTGAGACACGCCTTCGGCAGCGATTCCGGCCAGTGCCATCCATCCGAACTCTGGTGGTTCCTTCGCCACGGGCGGATCGCCGGATTGATGGAGGGTCAACCGCGCCAAGTACGAGGCTCGAAACGAGCGACCGAATCCAACGCGGGGATTGGGTACCCCGAGGATGAGGGATGCCTTCGGTGAATCGCCGGCTGGCGGGTCTGTACAGATAACGGTGTAACTGGTTGATTTCTAGCTACTTTCGTCCGGCGGACAGGCGTCCGTCGAAGGTAATCTCGAAGGCGTTCAGTGCTGCCTTCCAGCGGTTGGGCCAACGCTGGCGGGTGGCCGCCGGCGGCGATCGCGGTTTCGGCGGCGGTGATCTCGGCTCTGATGCCGACGCTGTTCAAGGTACCGCCCGGGAAGCTGATTGAAGGAGATGTGGGCCAGCACCCAAGGGGAGTCAGCCGCCAGTCCGAGGCTCGCTGATCACAGTCGAGGTGCCCGCCATGGGGGAGAAGGTCAGCGATGAGTTCGTTGGTGATGGCCTGGGTAACGCTCTGGGCGTCGGTGCTCTGTCGGGTGTTCAGGGAGGGGGTCGGTTGGGGGCGGGTTTGGTCTTGCCTGGTTCGTCGAGTGGTTGACGGTCGGCTTCGGGGGTGAATGCGACGTCGACGGTTTCCTCGGGGCGTCGTTCCTCCATCTTCGCCAGCAGCACCATCGCGGTTTTGTCCTGCGGGGTGAACGGGGGTTGGGTCATCGATCGGGGCCACAGCCGGTAGCGGAGTACAACGTTGATCTCGGCGGCGAGCAGGGTCAGCCGGGCGCCGAGATACAGCCAGGACAGCAGGCCGAGGACGATGGCGAAGAATCCGTACACATCGGTCGAGTGGCTGATGGTGTAGCGGACGAACCAGTCCCCGACGCGTTGCAGGATTTCCCAGAACACGGTGGCGAACACCGCCCCGACGGCCACGTCGCGTACTCGCACGGTCGCCGAGGTCAGGACGGTGAAGCAGACGAGGAAGACGAGGAAGTTGACCCCGGCAGCGGCGGCCGAGGCCCAGGCGTCGGAGAGGGGGCCGAACCGGGGTGCGAATCCGATCAGGGTGGTCGAGGCCAGGACCCCGATCCCGAGGAGCACCAGGATCGTCAGTCCCCGCACCCGGCGGCCGACGAACCCGGGCCAGTCCTTGAACGGCACGTTCCACACCGTGTTCATGGCATTCTGGGCGGCCTGCCCGATGCCCTGCGCTCCGTAGAGGGCGCCGAGGACACCGAGGACGAGGGCCCAGCCGTTGCCTCGCAAGGGGTGGGTGGAGCTGCGGAGTTGGGTGCCGAGGATGGGGAAGTCGGCCAGGGCGGAGTTGATCATGCGTTGTTCGAGGTCGGGGTGCCCGGCGAGGACGAACCCGAGGATCGTGGAGAACAGCAGCAGGAGGGGGAAGACGGCGAAAAGCCCGTAGAAGGCGATGATGGTGGCCTTGCCGCCGGCCTGGTCGTTGCCGAATTTCTGCACTACCGCGAACGGGACGGCGAGGATCGCGTGGCGTTGCTGGAAGCGGTCGATTCGGCGGACCGCGGTTTCCGCCCGATTCATCGGTTCGCCTTTCGGCCGGTGCTGGGTTGCCCTGCTTCCCATTGTCCGCGTCACATCGGCGACCTGCCCCTGGTCAGGTCGTCTATGGTCAACGCTCGGCTCAGTTCCGTCCGGTGGACACATCCTGGTCGCGGGTTTCCCCGCCGTTTGGCGGCGGTGGCCGGCCGAAGGTTCGACGAGCCAGCGAGCAGTTCCGCCATGGAGCTGGCCCGACCGGGCTCATGGTTGTGGAGGACCGGGAGGATGCGGTGATATCCGCCGGTGCCGCACCAGATCTGGGACCTGACCATCAACGACGGAGGGACCAGGACGGACCGCCTGTGTTGCATCGGTGGGGGATGCGATCGCGTTAACGGTGATCATTGCGGTGAGGTCGTCGAGGCCGGTGATCAGGGCATCGGTATCCCGGTCGACCAGCCACCGCAACACCAGCCCATCCAACCCGGCCAGGGCGGAGCGGGCGACGACGGCGACGGGGATGCGCCAGGTGGTGTCGGTCCGCTCCGCGCACCGCCGGAGGAACGCGACTGCTTCGGTGTCCATGGTGCGGTATTGGCGGTCGGCGATCTGCCCGCCCGCGCTGTCTCCGGTGTCGCGGCGGCGGAGCGCCGTGGTGGTGATCTCGTAGGTGAGTAGTTGCCGTCCGGCGGGGGATTCGAGAATCGGTATCAGGGCCCCGATCCGGTCTGCAGTACCCGCCGCAGCCCGGCCACGCCGTGGCGGTGAGGGGCGCCGGCGATCTGTCCGAACGCCAGCCGCAAACCGTCGCTGATCTGTCCGATCAGGGCATCGGCCATCGCCGTGATGAGCTCGTCCTTGTCGGCGAACCGGTAGTGCAGCAACCCGAGGGACACTCCGGCGGCCCCGGCAACCCGGCGCAGAGACACGTCCCCGATTCCGCGGTCCTCGGCGACGGCGAGGGCCGCCTCGAGCAATTGGGTGCGGCGGACGTCTGCGGAAAGCCGGGGCATCGCCCGATCCTAAATGCCCGCGCGCCGGGTGGGACCTCGTCCGAGGACGGTGGTGCGTCACCGCACGTACCCAAGCAAAAATTTGGCGGATTCCAGCGGTCGTCGCAACACGCATGGTCTTGTCAGCAGCAGCCTGGGCCAGTGACAGAGAGCGCCCCGCGAGGACCCTGGAGGTCCCTGTTCGTCCGGGCCGGGGTGCGAAAGGTTGATGCGCCCGGCTCTCCCGGTTTACAGAACCTCAACCGACATGCACGTGCGGTCGCTGCTGCCGATTCGGCTCTGCTCGCCGGAGTACTTCTCGGGCTACCGGGGCGACTTCCCCTTCGCCGATGAACAGGAACCGGAGCAGGTTGACGAGCGGGTTGCCTTCGGTCCATTCGAAGTACACATCCGGGTTGACGCCGGTGATGTCCCGGATTCGCAGCAGGACGGCGGCAATGGTGTTGGGGATCGCGGGACTGTCGACCCATAGAATCCGGTATTTGTCGCGTTGGCGGCCGTGGACGACGAGGTCGGTGCTGAAGTCGGAGGAGTCGGTGACGTTCACTTCGAGGAAGAGGATGGAGTCGGATTCGGGGATATGGCTTTCGGCCCGTTGCTGGGTTTCCTTGTCGCGGTATTCGTCCTCGTCGAGGCGGTCGGTGTCGTGCGCGACGATGTCGACGGTGCCGGTGGCGGCGGCCTCGGTGAGGAATCGGAGGGCGGTTTCGTCGAACTCGACGGAGGTGGCCCGCAGCTCGAAGGACCGGGAGATCCGGGAAAGCAAGGAGACGACGATGATCGCGGCGATGAAGAATCCCGCCACTTTCACCCCGTCGGGGCGTTCGACGATGTTGGCGACGGTGGTGTAGGCGAACACGGCGGCGATAGCGCTGTAGGCGATCACCCGGCGATGCTGACCGCGGCGGCGAGCGGACAGGGTGACGGCGACGGTGGCCGAGGTGATCAGCACCAGGACACCGGTGGCGTAGGCGGCACTCTGGGAATCGACGTCGGCGTCGAAGTACACGGTGACGGTCACCGCGATCACGGTGAAGACCAGCACCAGCGGGCGGACCGCCCGCGCCCAGGCCGGCGCCATCCCGTACCGGGGAAGGTAGCGCGGAACGAGATTGAGCAACCCCGCCATCGCCGAGGCGCCGGCGAACCACAGAATCAAGATCGTGCTCACGTCATAGACGGTGCCGAAGGCCTCGCCGAGGTACAGGTGGGCCAGGTAGGCCAGGGCGCGGCTGTTGGCCTGCCCGCCGGGTTGGAACTCGTCCTCCGGAATCAGGATGGTGGTGACCACGCTCGAGGTGAGCAGGAACCCGCTCATGACCAACGCGGCCGTGGTCAGCAGTGTGCGGGCGCCGCGGATACGGCCTTCCGGATCGGTGTCCGTGTCACCGCGTTCGCCCTGGATCTGGGGCATCACGGCGACCCCGGTCTCGAAGCCGGACAGGCCGAGGGCGAGTTTGGGGAAGACGATCAACGCGAGCAGGATCATCATCGCCGGGTTGCCGTGTTCGGTGGTCATCGCCGAGGTCCAGTCGGTGATCAGCGACGGGGCGGTGAGCACGTGCCAGAGTCCGGTGGCAATGACCACCAGGTTGAGTGCCAGGTACACGGCGACCAGGGCGACGGCGATGCCGATGGCCTCGGTGAACCCGCGCAGGAACACCGCGGACAGCAGCGCCAACAGCACCAGCGTCACGGCGACCGCGTGCTCAGAGAAGTAGTGCGGGGTGAAGGGGTTCTCGATCAGATGCGCGCTGGCATCGGCGGCGGACAGGGTCATCGTGATCAGGAAATCGGTGGCGGCGAACCCGAGCAGTACCAGCACGAAAAGTTTGCCGCCCCATTGGGGGAGGAGTTTCTCGAGCATCGCGATGGACCCTTCCCCGCGGGGGCTTTCGCGGGCCACCCGCCGGTAGACCGGCAGGGCGCCAAGCAGGGTGAGCGCGACGAGCACGACGGTCGCCAGCGGGGCCAGGGTTCCGGCCGCCAGAGCGGCGATCCCGGGCTGGTAGCCGAGCGTCGAAAAATAGTCGACACCGGTCAGGCACATCACCTTCCACCAGGGATGTTTGTGCTCTTGTTTCGACGCCGTCCGGTGCGGACCCTGATGCCCGGCCGGTTCCTCGGTGACGTCCGCGAGCAACCAGGCCCGTGCCCGCCGCTTCACCGACGATGCCGATGACCTCTCTGCCACGTCCGCACCCGTCCTCCGACCCGCCCGACCACAACCACTGAGCACCGGCGGTGCTGCGGACAAAGCGTGCCACGCCGCTACCCGCACAGCGCGACGGAGGCCGCCCATGTCCGCATTGCCCGGATCGGCAGGGGCGCAGAATGTTCCACACGCAATACGCCCATACCGGACATCCCGGTCGCCGGGAGGTGAAGCGATGCCCCAAATGCCCTCACCCCGGCTGGTCCGAGGAGAAGAATCAGGGAGGTGAGCCCTCTGGGTCGGATCGGTCGAGCGCTATTGGCGTTCGTGCTGGTGGTCGTCGTCGGTACGGCCGGCTACCTCATCCTCGGCTTCGGGGCCGAGGACGCGCTCTATCAGACCGTCACCACGATCACGACCGTCGGATTCCGCGAGGTACACCCGCTCACCGGCGTCGGACAGTTATTCACCATGATTCTCATCCTGGCGGGGGTCGGCACCGCGCTCTACATGTTCGGCGTCCTCCTCGAGGCGCTCATCGAAGGCCACCTGCGCCAGCACATGGAAAGACGGCGAATGGACCGACGTATCAGCCGGATGACCGGCCACATCATCATCTGCGGATGGGGAAGAGTGGGCACGGCGAGCGCGCAGTATCTCGACACGCTCGGCCGTGAGATCGTGGTCGTCGACCGCGATCCCGAGCGACTGCGAGATCTCGAGCACCCCACCGTGATCGGCGACGTCACCGACGACCACATCCTGGAAGCTGCCGGCATCGCGCATGCGCACGCGTTGATTTCCGCGCTCGACACCGACGCCGACAACGTCTACGTCACCCTCTCGTCCCGGGCGCTGCGCCCCGACCTGATCATCATCGCCCGCGCCCGCAACGAGGGGTCGATGTCCAAACTGATGCGCGCCGGCGCCAACCGGGTGGTCAACCCGCAGCTGATCGGCGGCCGCAGAATGGGATCGTTTGCACTGCAACCCCACGTGGCCGAATTCTTCGACGTGGTGATGCACGACGACAGCCTGGACTACCGCATGGAGGAGATCACCGTCGACCCGACTTCACCCTGGGTGGGGCACGCCCTCGCGCAGATGCGACTCCAGGAGACGAGCGGCGCGTTGTTTCTCGCAATACGCGCTGTCTCCGGTCAGTTCATCGCCAATCCGGCCCCCAGTATCTACCTGGAAGCCGGAACGATCCTCATCGCGCTCGGCACACCCGACGAACTCGATGCCGCCCGCCGCCACGTCAACCCCTGACGGCCGCGACCGAAGAGCCCCAAGTAACCCGGGCTCGAACCAATTCCGGACGCTCTGCTGCAGACGTTGTCAATGCCGCCGAACAGATGCCAGGCATCACTGAACCCACCTCAGGACGAGTCCAGCCAGTAGGTCGGCCGCGTCACTGCAGCAGTGACTACGGGCTCAGGTGCTGTCGAGGCGGGGGAAGACGGTTTCCTCGACGAGCAGGTGGATGGCGGCAGCGATCGGGATGGCGACGAGGGCAGGTAGTCCGGTGCTCGGTCGATCAATTGTTCGGTTTGGGTTACCAGTGGGGGGATCGCGACCGCGAAGAAGCCCACCGCGAACGCGAGCGCGACGGTGAAGACGACGGCCACCGCCAGCCAGCGGGGCAGGTTGCGGTCAACCAGCCAGGAGGTGATGGGGTCGAGTCCCAGGGCGAGGAAGAGTGCCAACCCGATCAGGATGAGGATCGACTGTGCGGTGATGAGCAGGTGCACGAGACCGTAGGTCAGGGCGACCCCCGCGGCGCCGGTGGCGCCGATGAAGAAGGGGGAGTGCCGGTTGAACCGGGCCCCGGGGCGGCCGAGGGGTTGGTGGGGGGTGCTGATCGTGCGGCGAAGGCTTCGGCGTCGGGCACCGGATCGGTGTCGCCGCCGGAGGGTTCTAGATGTGTAGAGGTCTGGGGTCGGTGGTCGGCATCGTCGGGGGAGCCGAGCCCGGGCAGCGTGGGCATAACTCCTCATCCTTGACCACGAAGTGGGCACCTGCGAGCGTCGCCACGGCCGGCCGGCCGGCCTGCCGGCGGGTGCTGATCGAGCACCGGAGGGGCTGGTCGCGGCGAGGTCAGGTGCGGGTGTTGCGTTTGAGCCAGCCAAACCCGGCGGTCACGCCGAACAGCACAATCCCGATCACCGCGAGCCACAGAAATCCCTTGACCGCCAGCCCGAGGACGACACACACCAACCACACCACCAGAAGGAAGCCGATGAGAGCGAGCATCCGTTCATCATCGCACCCCTGGGCAGGCGCCGCACCGGGGCATTCCGCGATGCCTAATGCCCGGGGTGCGGCGGCGGTGGAGTTCGACGACCGCTCCATTGTGGGTGCTGCAGTCCGGTGCATCGGCAGCGTACCGCGTCGAGTTCGTCGATGTGCCGGGAGTTATGAGGATCGCAAACGGTGTTTCGCATCAGAATGCCGACGCTCGTCCTGCACGCTCACATAGGCGGACAATGAATCTTGACACAATCGCGAGGCTTCACTCTTGCAAAGGAACACCGATGACTGACACCGCCGTCGCTGTAGCAGCCCTCCAAGTGACCGAGTACTGGGTGGTTGAAGTGGACCGACACGACGGAGCGTGTCGCACATTCGGACCGTTCACCGCCGACGAGGCCTGGGCCAGAATGGAACACCGGACCGCGCCCACCAGGTTCGCCGCCGTAGTAGGGAAACGATGAGCATCAAGGACAGCGACGACGATCTCCTTCGCATCCCGGACGGCCCGGATAGGGGACCACGCGTTCGGGGCGGGGTGGGGCAATGAAAGTGACGCTGTGTCGCGTGGTCCTGGTCGTCGCGGCAGCGCTGGCAATGTTGCTCGCATATGTGGTAATTGCGATGTCCTGGGCCGCATACCGACGTTGAAATCGTCCTTCTCGTCGGCCCGACAATTCGAACGTCTGGGCGGGGTCACTGTCGGGCTGCGGGAAGCGGCGGCCGCGCCGGCGGTAGACGTTTTGAGCGTGACTCGGGGTCGTGGGACAAGCGCCTGGCGCGTGTCGGTGCGGGTTATCCGTCACGATGGGGATCGTCGCCTGACACGGATGCCGTACACCCGCAATCGTCCGGATGCAACGCTGAGAAGACGCTGCAGATGGGGACATGCAATACCCCACCCGCCGCAACCAGAACCGTAATCCAATCTGTGGACCTGAGACCGGTCGGTTCGGTTCTTCCGTGCCCGGTACCGAGCGGCGAAGGTGGCTGCTTTTGCAAGAACGAGCGGTAGCCAGACGCGACAGTCTGTATCGATCGGCGCGGCTGAGGTCCATGGCTGCTACGGCGAGATTGAACATTGTGGAGGTTCTCTCTGCGCACGTTCCGGGCCCCTGTTCGAGGTCGGCGATCCGGGCTGTGTCGTGATCGTGGGCGGCGTGTGCGCAGAGATGGCCGGCGATGCTCGAGAGGCGCAGGTCTGTGACCGGTCCTGCCGTGCTTCGAGGCCGTTCGGGTCATGCGTTCACCCCCGGTAGAGCTGCATCGCCGGTCCCGGAGTGGGGACCGGCGATGCTTCGGGAATAGAATTTTCGCGTATCCGGGAACCCGCTTGTGCTGACTACTTCTTGGCGGCTGGCGGCTGGTTCAGCAAGGTCATGAATGGCTGTGCGTTCGCTCCCAGCGCGCCGAGACCGCCGATTGCGGTGCCGGCGAGCGATGCTCCCGCGCCGACGAGCAACGCCCCACCGATGCATCCCGCCACCGGTCCCGCTCCGAAGAGCAGCGCAGCGGGTGCGGAAACGATACCGCCGGCGATCGCGCCGAGGAGGCAACCGCCGACCAAACCGCTCGCGGCGCCGAGGAATCCGCCGACCGCCGCGGTGAGGGTGATGTTGTCCTTGACGTTTGCGACAGCGGCAGGCAGGTCGACCTGCTGGAGCGGGAGGCTGACCGGGGTAGCGGCGGCCGGGCTGGTGTCGGTGGTGAGGGTTGCGGTGTGTCCGTCGATCTGAGCGGCGACCGGATGGCTGACGCCGTCGACGGCGATCGCCAACGGCACCGAATCGACGAGGGCTCCTGCGGCGTCACGTACTACGAGGTGATTGTTCTCGTTGCTCAGCGAACCGGCTGCGGTATCGACGATGACCTGGTTCCCGTTGCTGGTGACGTTCCATCCGACACCGGGGGCGGGGGCGGGGGCGGGATCGGCGTAGGCGGTGCCGGCCGCGATGCCCATCGACGCGATGGTCATGGCTGCGGCAGCCATCAACTTGGTCATCTTCATGCGTGATTGTTCCTTTTGCTGGGAGGGCGGCGCCGACTGCGGCCGCTTCGAGGATGCACGAGAACCATAGGGATGCAACAAGTCTGCTCTCTAACCGGAAATGAACGGAATCTGAACAGTGCCTGTCGCGTCCGGGGATGCTCCCTGTTTCTCCCGCGAAGAATGGGACAAATGGGTTATGTTGCGTGGTTTTGTGTGCGGTCGTCGATGTACTCGGGATGGTCGGGCGTCGCGATGCGTCGGACGGTATCTGGGCGACTCCGGTGGTGTCAGTTCGCCGACAATCCCACCCAAGGGCAGGGTGAGTTCCGGGCCTCGCCCAAGATCGTGGTGGTGAATCGAATGGGATGAGTGTGGCAACCGTTCCCTGTGAGGATGCTGAGACCGGCACCGACTATTCACGCGGACGTCGGGGATGGCTTTTCTGTTGTCTGGTGGCGGGGACCATGCCATGGCCGCATCGGCGGTCTCAGTGAAGTTCGGTCAATAGTGCTGTGAGAGTCTGTGTCTCGGTCGCGGTGTCGGGTGTGCTCGCCCGCACTGCTTTGAGGACGTTGTCGATCCGGCCGTCGAGGACGGTCCAGGCGGTTTCGTCCAGGGGGCGTAGGGTCGCCTCGTCGTCGTCCCACGCGGTCTCGAGGTCTTTGATCCGGGCGGTCGCGTCGGTCTGGTCACCCGCCTGCACTGTCGTGAGTGTGTCCTCGGCGATGGTGCGGAACTTCGCGACCTCAGTCGGCGGGAAATGTGCTGTCACCTGCCCCGGGGTGAGTGTCTCGGTGACGGGGTCGGTGCCGGTTTCCTCCTCGCTCGCCGTGGTTGCGTGCGGCTGCCCGGCGGCCCAGATGAGCAGGGCGCCGGTGGCGACGGCAACGGCGGCGTAGTACCCGAGCATGAGCCGCTCGCGGGCCGGAGTGGTGGTGACGGTCGGGGCGAAAGTCCGTTCGTGCTCTTCGATGACGTCGCTGCGGGTGAGGGTGAGGTAGATGACGGTGGCGAGGATCGCGAGGAGGAAGATCGCGCTGGTCAGGGCGGTACCCCAACCGAGTCCGTGATCGGTCGAGGGGGACGCGAGCCAGTCGCCGAGGTTCGCACCCAGCGGGCGAGTCAGGATGTACGCCAGCCAGAATGACAGGACCGGATTTGCGCCGAGTCGCCAGCCGATCGCGATCAAGGCGATCAGGCCTGCCGGTAGGAGTACCGAGATGCCGGGTCCCCAGCCGGTGAGCTCGAGTATCCAGTCACCGATTGCTGTGCCCAGGGCGAAGGTGACCAGTACTGCGAGCCAATAGAACACCTCTCGCGGGGTCGTGACGATGCTGTGGATCGACAGTGTCCGCTCGCGGGCGAACCACACGCTGAACACGACGGCCAGGACCGCCGCGAAGGCGCTGGTGCTCACCGCGAGCGGGACGCCCAGGTCATCGGTGAGGATGTCGGTGTAGAGCGTGCCGGTCACGCTGAGCACGACGACCGTCAGCCAGTAGACGAACGGCACGTACCGGTTCAGCCGCAGTTGCCATCCCAGCACCGCGACAAGGATCACCGTGAAGATGAGCGCGGTGGTGTTCAGGCCGAGACCCAAGGTCATGTTGATCCAGTCGGCGAAGCTCTCACCCACGGTCGTGCACAGGATCTTGATGATCCAGAACCACACGGTGATCTCGGGGACCTTGCTCAGCATCACGCGCCGGGTTTTGCTGGCAGAGCTCGTCGTCTCGGTCACAACCCTGACCGTAGGGGGATCTTGCTGAAGGCACGCTGAGAGGCGGTGACGTCGACAGGACGAAAGGGGACGAGCACGGTAATGCCGTCGTGCTGTCGGCGTACGTTGACCTGCCTGACACGTCGCGCCTGGCGGGTCTCACTGCTGCCACTGGGTGGGTAGTGGACGTAGGTGGGTGGTCCGGTGCGCTGGGGAGGTCGATACGGCCGGGGCGATGGTTCTCAGCGTGTCCACAGCATCATCCGCGCACCCTGATGGGTAGATGTGCCGCCGATGGGAGGCATCGATGATCAGTGCACGAGATAGTTGGGTGGCTACGCTGTCGGTGGTTGCCGCCCTGGGGGTTGTCACGGCGGCCTTGGTGACCGGCTGCTCGGGTGCGGGCCCGACCACGCCCGCCCCGGATGTGGCCGCGCCGGGCGATATTCCGGACGATCAGGCCTTTGTCGAGGTGACCCCGTTTCCCGGGTTCGCGGTCAAGGTGCCCGAGGGGTGGGCGATGACGACGGCGGGACCGGCGGTGACGTTCACCGACAAATTGAACGCGATTACCGTCGATTCAGAGTTTGCGGCGACGGCTCCGTCCGAGACCGCGGTGCGACAGGACGTCGATCAACAGTTCGCTTCTGCGGACGGATATGTGTCGGGCACCGTGACGTCGGTGACCCGGCCGGCCGGCACTGCGGTGGAGGCGACCTACCGGATCGCCGGGCCGACCAATCCCGTCTCGGGGAAGTCCGTCACGGACGAGGTGGAGCGGTACGAGTTTTTCCGCGACGGCCAGCTGGTGACCGTGACGTTGTCGGGTCCGGTCGGGGCGGACAACGTCGATCCGTGGCGCACGGTCACCGATTCCGTCCGGTGGACCTCGTGACCGCCGACCCCCGAGCTGCGGTGATCAGCGCCGTGGAGCTCTACCGGTTCTACCGCGCCGCCGGCGAGGAGACGCTGGCGTTGCGCGGAGTGTCGCTGGGGGTTAGCGGGGGTGAGATGGTCGCCGTCGCGGGCCCTTCGGGATCTGGCAAGTCCACGCTGCTGGCGTGTCTGGCGGGCCTGGCCGAGCCCGACGGCGGCATGGTGCGCGTGCACGGCGAAGCGCTCAGCCATCGACCCGAGACCGTCCGCGCCCGACTCCGCGCCGATCACATCGGGGTGCTGTTTCAGCAGGACAACCTGTTCGAACACCTGACCGTAGCCCAGAACGTGCACCTGGTACGTCGACTGGTTGCTCCTGTCCGCCGGGTGCCGGTGCCTGATCTGCTGTCGCGGCTCGGGCTCGCAGCGGCGGCCGATTCGTATCCGTCCTCGCTGTCCGGTGGCGAGTCGGCCCGCGCCGGGCTGGCCGTCGCCCTGGCGAACGATCCCGCGGTGGTCCTCGCCGACGAACCGACCGGGGAGCTCGATCCCGATTCCGAACATGCGGTGCTCGAACTCCTGCGGGCGTGGTGCCGACGCGGGGCAGCGGTGCTGGTCGCCAGTCACAGCCCGGCGGTGCGGGCGAGGGCGGACCGGGTGATCGAACTCGTCGACGGCCGGGTGCTGTGATGAGCACCCGGCCGGGCAGTGCCGCGGCCGGGCCGTTGCTGCGGTGCCGGGATCTGAGCAGGGTCTTCGGGTCCGGGCGCACCGCGCGGGTGGCGGTCGACTCGGTGAGCGCCGACATCGACCGCGGTGCCCGCATCGCCCTGACCGGCCCGTCCGGCTCGGGGAAATCGTCCCTGATCCACCTGTTCGCGGCCCTCGACGCCCCCAGCGCGGGGCACATTTCCTGGCCGGGGCTGGGCGCCGATCCCCGCCGCGACCGCACCCGCATCGGGGTGGTCTTTCAGGCCCCGAGCCTGATTCCGGCCCTCGACGTCACTGAAAACGTGGCGCTCCCTCAAGTTTTGGCCGGCTGCTCGGACACCGCGGCCCGGGCGCGGGCGAGGACCGCCCTGGCTCGGCTGGGGCTCGAACCGCTGGCCGGGCGGCTTCCGGAGGAACTGTCCGGTGGGCAAGCACACCGGGTTGCGCTCGCCCGCGTGTTGGCCGGCACCGCGCAGCTCGTGCTGGCGGACGAGCTAACCGGGCAACTCGACCACCGCACCGGCGCCGAGGTCCTCGACGTGCTGTTCGAGACCGTCGACATGCTCGGCGCCGCCCTGGTCGTGAGCACCCACGACGACACGGTCGCCGGGCGCTGCCCGGTCCGGTGGTCGATGCGCGGCGGCCGCCTGCAGATCCGGTCACCGACCACCCCGGCCCCTCCCACGCCATGAACCATCCCGGGTCTCATGCACACACTGTCATTTGTGTGCGACCGGTTGATCGGCACGGTGTTCAGCGTAGTACTTGGCTTCGTACTCGGCCGGTGGGATCCGCCCGAGACGATGCATGAGCCGGCCGGTGTTGTACCAGTGCACCCACGCC
>NZ_JBFUGT010000019.1:0-72117 GCF_056402775.1 Rhodococcus sp. P3_B8 | reverse complement strand
GTGTACACCGACGAAATCTTCGGACCCGTCCTSTCCGTCATCCGCGTCGACTCCTACGACGAGGCCCTGGAACTGGTGAACTCGAGCCAGTTCGGCAACGGCACCGCCATCTTCACCAACGACGGCGGCGCCGCCCGACGGTTCCAGAACGAGGTCGAGGTCGGCATGGTCGGCATCAACGTCCCCATCCCCGTCCCCATGGCGTACTACTCCTTCGGCGGCTGGAAGAACTCCCTGTTCGGCGACAGCCACGCCCACGGCACCGAAGGCGTCCACTTCTTCACCCGCGGCAAGGTCGTCACCACCCGCTGGCTCGACCCCAGCCACGGCGGACTCAACCTCGGCTTCCCCCAGAACAACTAAGGAACCTCTCCCATGACCGCACACCTCTCACTCCCCCGATTCGCCAGGATCGGGGCCGGAGCAGTCGACGAGATCGGCTCGGTTGTCGACCAACTGGGCTTGCAGAGACCGGTTCTCGTCACCGACTCCTATCTGACCGGCACCGGCGCGGCCGACCGGATCATGAGCCTCCTCAGGTCCGCGGGCAAGGAGCCGGCACTGTTCTCCGGCACCGTGCCCGACCCCACCACCGATTCTCTGGAGGAAGGGCTGAGGATCGTCGCCGAGCACAACGCGGATTCGGTGATCGGGTTCGGCGGCGGTAGTCCGATGGACACCGCGAAGGCATTGGCCGTGCTGTCCGCGAACGGCGGCGAGATGCGGTCGTACAAGGCACCCCACGTGTACACCGGGAAGGCGCTGCCGATCATCGCGGTACCGACCACCGCCGGAAGCGGCTCGGAGGCGACGCAATTCACCGTCATCAGCGACAGCGCTTCCGACGAGAAGATGCTGTGCCCGGGACTCTCCTTCCTGCCGATCGCCGCGATCGTGGATTTCGAACTCACGATGTCGATGCCGCCGCGGTTGACCGCCGACACCGGAATCGATGCGCTCACCCACGCCATCGAGGCGTACGTCAGCAAGAAGGCCCAGCCGTTCACCGACGGACTCGCGCTCTCCGCGATCCGCACGATTGGTAAGCACATCGGCACGGCGTACGCGGACGGTGAAGACCGCACCGCGAGGGAAGCGATGATGGTCGCGTCCATGCAGGCCGGTATGGCGTTCTCCAACTCGAGCGTGGCGCTGGTGCACGGGATGAGCAGGCCGATCGGTGCGCATTTCCATGTCGCACACGGACTGTCGAATGCCATGCTACTTCCCGCGATCACGGCGTTCTCCGTGAACGGAGCGGAGAGCCGCTACGCCGACTGCGCGCGTGCATTCGGCGCTGCACCGGAATCGGCAGGCGATTCCGTCGCCGCGCAGTTCCTCGTCGAAACCCTGAGCACGCTGTGTCACGACCTGAAGGTTCCGACGCCGCTCGCCTACGGGATCGACCGCGACGCCTGGGACGGCCTCATTCCGTTGATGGCAGAGCAGGCGCTGGCGTCCGGATCGCCCGGCAACAATCCGGTCGTGCCCACCGCCGGCCAGATCGAGACGCTGTATTCGGAGGTCTTCAGCCAGCGCTAGAACTCGACGGTGCCCCTGAGGTACCGCCGGTACGCCCCGGACAGGTGGACGCGGTCGCCGCGCACCTCGCAGTGCACCGTTCCTCCCCGCGCCGACAGTTGTCGTCCGACAAGGCTGTCTCGGCCCAGGACGTCAGCCCAGTACGGCGCGATCTGCGAGTGCGCGGACCCCGTCACCGGATCCTCCTGAACGCCGGCCGCGGCGCCGAACCATCGCGACACGAAATCAAGTCCCTCGACGTCGGATGCTGCGGTGACGACGATTCCCCGCACCTCCAGCGGGCTGATCACGGCGAAGTCGGGTGCCATCGACGCGATGTCGCGTTCGGATTCCGCGACGAACACGAGGTCGGTGGCCTTCAGGCACTCCCGCACCGGAATCCCGAGTGCGGCGACGATCCGGGGATCGGCCGCGGTCGGTGCCGGCGGCTCCGCCGGGAAATCCATCACCAGCGTCGCGTCCGGTCCACGGTCGACATGCAGCCAGCCGCTGCGCGTCCAGAATTGGATGCGGTCGGCGTCCGGGTGCACGTCCTCGAAGATCTGTGCGGCGGTGGCGAGGGTGGCATGGCCGCACAGGTCCACCTCGACGGCAGGGGTGAACCACCGCAGGTGATACGCCGGGTGTTCCGGGTCGTGGGGCCCCGCATCCACGGGAAGCTGAGCGGTGTAGAACGCCGTCTCGGACAGGTTGTTCTCTTCGGCGAGTTGCTGAAGCACCGAATCGTCCAGCCAGTCGGCGGTCAGCGGCATAACCGCCGCCGGGTTGCCCTCGAAGGGCCCGGCGGCGAATGCGTCGATCTGATAGATGTCCAGCTTCATAGCGTCCGATGGTGGTGGACGGTCCGGCGCCCGTCGAGGGCCATCGCACACACTCTGGACCGGTCCAGCCTGCGTCAGGCCCGCGCGAAGCTCATCGTCTCGCCTTCGACGCCGCGCATCCACAGGTCGTTGCACGCGGCCGCCAATTCCGGCAGCCCCTCCTCGATGGCGGCGAACACGTTGCCCGGCACCCAGCCGACGTCGCCGTTGAGCAGGAGGTTGTTGCGGCCGTAGAAGATCGCGAGGTCGGTGGCGCCCTGCGCGGCGTGCGCCTCCGAGCCCGGCTCGTACCCGTAGGCGGAGTTGCCGATCTCCCAGGGCTCGAAGTCGAACAGGCACACGTCACCGGGAATCGGTGTGACGGTGGGATTTTCCCGCCGCGGCGCCGCGGTGATCCGCGGGATCAGCGTGTACACCTCGTTGCGCGCGTACTTGGCGTGGTACGCGTCGCCGCTCTGCGGAAGCACGTTCCACACCGCGTCGCACGTGAGTGGTGCATCCTCGTCGAGAAGCCGGGCACGGCAGGTCACGCCGCGCTTGTCCAGGCTGATAGTGATGTAGCGAGCCACAGGTCCTCCTTCGGAGCCCGTGAGTACTTGTTAACCGCCCGCGGTTAACAAGTACTCACGGGTGCTTGTCACACTTCGTCGAGTACTTCGGACCAGATCTTCAGGGCGTCCTCGATCTGTTCCGCCGTCACGATGAGCGGTGGAATCATCCGTACCACGTTCATGTGGGCGCCGCAGGTCAAGAGCAGCAGCCCCTTCTTCGCGGCCAGCTGCTGCGCCGCAGACGCTTTCGCACGGTCCGCACTGCCGTCGGCGGCCGTGAACTCGCTACCCACGAGCAGTCCGAGACCACGGACGTCGCCGATCCCGTCGATGGCGCGGGCGCGCGCACCGTCGAGCAACTGGACGCCCCGCGCGGCGGCGTTGGCCACGAGATCTTCCTTCTCAATCACCTCGAGCGTCGCGACCGCGGCCGCGCAGGACACGGCGTTGCCGCCGTACGTTCCACCCTGCGACCCCGGCCAGCCCTTGGCCATGAGCTCCTCGGACGCCGCGATGCCCGACAACGGGAAACCACTGGCCAGACCCTTGGCGATGGTGATGATGTCGGGCCGGACGTCGAAATGCTGGTGCCCGAAGAACTTGCCGGTGCGACCGAAACCGGTCTGGATCTCGTCGATGACGAGCAGGATGCCGTACCGGTCGGCGCGCTCGCGGAGCCCGTGGAAGAACGCGGTGTTGCCGGGCACGTATCCGCCCTCGCCGAGGACGGGCTCGACGACGAACGCCGCCGTCTCGTTCGGCGCAGTGAGCGTCGCGAAGATGTAATCGAGTTCCTTCAGCGCGAACGCGGTCGCCTCCTCCTCGGTCCAGCCGTAGCGGTAGGCGTTGGGGAACGGTGCCACGTGCACCCCGCCCATCAGCGGGCTGAAGCCGGCCGAGAACCGGGTGCCGGACGTGGTCATCGTCGCCGTCGCGACCGTGCGTCCGTGGAATCCGCCGTGGAAGACGATCACGTTGGGGCGGCCGGTCGCCTGCCGCGACAGTCGCAGCGACGCCTCGACGGCCTCACTCCCCGAGTTCGCGAAGAACAGCGAGTCGAGCCCCGGGGGCAGCACCGATCCCAGTCGATCGACCAGTTCGAGCATCGGCTGGTGCATGACCGTCGTGTACTGGCCGTGGATCAGGGAGCCGACCTGCCTGCGCGCGGCCTCCACGACGTGCGGGTGGCAGTGCCCGGTGCTGGTGACGCCGATGCCCGCGGTGAAGTCGAGATAGCGCCTGCCGTCGGTGCCGTAGAGGTAGCACCCTTCACCGTGATCGACCGTCACGGGTGTGGCCTGTGCGAGCAGTGGAGATAGCCGAGTCACGAGAACCCTCCCACGCGTAGATGCCGGCGAATGTCGGCAAGTGCATTGTCAGATTGTTGACAAT
This sequence comes from Rhodococcus sp. P3_B8, assembly GCF_056402775.1. Taxonomy (NCBI): domain Bacteria; kingdom Bacillati; phylum Actinomycetota; class Actinomycetes; order Mycobacteriales; family Nocardiaceae; genus Rhodococcus; species Rhodococcus sp. P3_B8. The sequence goes on along the minus strand of NZ_JBFUGT010000019.1, from coordinate 67,811 downwards.
CTGTATAACATGGGGAGCGTCCCTTCGGCAATGGAGAATGGGGAAAAATCATGCTCGAGGAAGCAGCAATCGCATCGGTGCAGACCGGCCTGTTCATCGGCGGCAAGTGGCGCGACAGCGCCCGCACCATGCCGGTCCACGACCCGTCCAATGGACAGATCCTGTGCACGGTCGCCGACGCCGACGCCGCGGAGGCCCGCGAGGCGCTCGACGCGGCGGTGGCGGCGCAACCGTCGTGGGCGGCCACGACACCCCGCGAACGCAGCACCATCCTCATGAACGCACACCGACTTCTGCTCGAGAACGTCGACCGGCTGGCGCTGGTCATGACGCTCGAGATGGGCAAGCCCCTCACCGAGGCTCGGGGCGAAATCGCCTACGCCGCAGAGTTCTTCCGCTGGTTTGCCGAGGAGGCCGTCCGCATCGACGGCGGCTACATGACGGCGCCCGGCGGCGGGTCGCGGTTCCTCGTGACCCGACAGCCCGTGGGGCCGAGCCTGCTCATCACCCCGTGGAACTTCCCGATGGCGATGGGCACCCGGAAGATCGGGCCCGCGATCGCCGCCGGATGCACGTCCGTCATCAAGCCGGCGGCCCAGACGCCGCTGTCGATCCTGGCGCTCGCCGACATCCTCACCGAGGCCGGGCTGCCGGACGGCGTTGTCAACGTCGTCACCACGTCCAGCCCCGACGAGGTCATCACTCCCCTCATCCTCGACGGCAGGGCCCGCAAGCTGTCGTTCACCGGTTCGACCAAGGTCGGGAAGCATCTGCTCGAACTGTGCGCGCGCACGGTGATGCGCACATCCATGGAATTGGGCGGCAACGCGCCGTTCCTCGTCTTCGACGACGCGAATCTCGACGACGCCGTCGACGGGGCCATGGCGGCGAAGATGCGCAACATCGGCCAGGCCTGCACGGCTGCCAACCGGATTCTCGTGCACAGTTCGGTCGCCGAGGAATTCACGCGCAAACTCACGCAGCGGATGGAGGCCCTGCCCGTCGGGCGCGGCACGGAGGACGGCGTCGTGGTCGGACCGCTGATCGACGAGGCGGCCGTCGCGAAGGTGAGCAGTCTCGTCGCGGACGCGGTCGACCGCGGCGCCTCGGTGCTCACCGGCGGCGAGGCACTCGACCGCCCGGGCAACTTCTACCCGGCGACGGTCCTGACGGGTGTGCCCGACGAGGCCGAGATGTGCCACAACGAGATCTTCGGCCCGGTGGCCGCGATCAGCACGTTCGAGACCGAGGCCGAGGCCGTCGAGCGGGCCAACGACACCCCGTACGGGCTGGTGGCCTACGTGTACACCGAGAGCCTCAAGCGCGGCATCCGCGTGTGCGAGGCGCTGGAGTCGGGCATGGTCGGCCTCAACCAGGGCGTGGTATCGAATCCGGCCGCGCCGTTCGGCGGCGTGAAGGAATCCGGGCTCGGACGCGAAGGCGGGACCACCGGCATCGACGAATTCCTCGAGACCAAGTACATCGGTGTCGCCGTCTAGGAACTAGAGCCAGGTGTCTTCCGACGACGTCGTGAGGAACGCCTCGAGGTCGTCGCGCCACGGCGCAGGCACCGTCTTGTCCGGCTCGATGCCGGTGTACTGCCCGCGGTAGAACAGCAACGGTCGCTCCTCCCTGATCTCGCTCAGGGAGGAGACCCGGCCGAACGCGACCCAGTGGTCGCCGCCGTCGTGCACGCTCTCGAGCGAGCAGTCGATGTGGGCGAGCGAGCCGGTGAGGATCGGCGAGCCCAGCGGCGACTCCGTCCAGTCGATCCCGGCGAATTTGTCCGGGTCGCGGGAACCGAAGCGGGCGCACGTCGACTGTTGTTCTTCGGCGAGCACGTTGACGCAGAAGATGCCGCTGCGCTCGATCGCCGCCCACGACCGCGACGTCTTGGTCGGGCAGAACAGCACGAGCGGGGGTTCGAGCGACAGCGCGGCGAACGACTGGCATGCGAACCCCACGGGCACGCCGTCGTCGATCGTCGTGATGATGGTGACGCCGGTGCAGAACTGGCCGAGCACCGTCCGGAACCGTCGCGGATCGATCGCCTCGGCCGCGACGGCCCCGTCCCCGGTCACCTCGCTCACGGCTGCATCCCGACGCTGAAGTCGTGACCCCACAGGCTGACGGCCGTGCTCTCCCTCGCGATCCAGCTCTCGTCCTCCACCTGACGTCCCTCGCAACCGAATTCGATGTCGAAGCCGCCGGGGGTCTTCATGTAGAACGACAGCATCAGGTCGTTGACGTGGCGGCCGAGCGTGGCCGACATCTTGACCTTCTTGCGGAGCGCGCGGTCGAGGCACAATCCGACGTCGTCGGAGTTCTCGACCTCGATCATCAGGTGCACGATGCCGCTCGGCGTCGGCATCGGCAGGAACGCGAGACTGTGATGCCGCGGGTTGCAGCCGAAGAACCGCAACCACGCCGGCTTGCCGTCCGCCGGCCGCCCGACCATTTGCGGGGGCAACCGCATCGAATCGCGCAGGCGGAAACCGAGGACGTCGCGGTAGAAGCGCAGCGACGCCTCGTCGTCCGTGGTCGAGAGCACGACGTGCCCGAGGCCCTGCTCACCGGTGACGAACTTGTGCCCGTACGGGCTGACCACGCGCCGGTGCTCCAGGGCCGCGCCGTGAAACGCCTCGAGCGTGTTACCCGACGGGTCCTCGAACGTGATCAGCTCGTCGACCCTGCGGTCCTGCAGCTGCTCGGCCGTCCCCTCCTTGAACGCGACGCCGGCCGCCGACAGGTTGTCCCGGACCTCCTGCAACTCCGCGGCATTGGCCGTCTCCCAGCCCGACACCGACAGCCGGTCCTGCTCCCCCGGGAAGATCACGAGGCGAGCCGGGAAGTCGTCCATCCGCAGATACAGGGCGTCCGGGTCGGAGCCCTTGCCCTCGACCATGCCGAGCACCTTGAGACCGTATTCGCGCCACGCGGCCATGTCGGTGGCCTCGATGCGCATGTATGCCAGTGAACGAATACTCATCACTTACCCCCGTCCAGAAGGAAATCGGTGGCCAGGCGGTTGAACTCGTCGAACTTCTCCAGCTGCGCCCAGTGTCCGCACCCGCCGAAGACGTGCAACTGCGCCCGCGGAATCATCTTCAGCGCCACCAGCGCACCGTCGAGCGGGTTGACCCGGTCTTCGCGACCCCAGATCAGCAGCACCCGCTGGCGCAGCTTGTACGCGTCGCGCCACAGCATTCCCAGCTCGAAGTCGTCCGAGGAGAACGACTTTCCCATCGCCTTGGCGGCCGCGAGCGACTCGGGTGTGCTCGCGGCGGCGAAACGTTCGTCGATCAGTTCGTCGGTGATCAACTTCTGGTCGAACACCATGATGCGCAGGAACGCCTCGAGGTTCTCCCGGGTGGGCTGGTAGCCGAATTTGCCGAGGTTCTTGACGCCCTCGGTCGGGTCCGGGGCGAACAGGTTGACGCTCAGCCCGCCCGGGCCCATGAGCACCAGCCGGCCCGCGCGGTCGGGGTAGTCCAGCGCGAAACGCACCGCGGCACCGCCACCGAGCGAGTTGCCGAGCAGGTGGACACGTCCGCCGACGCCGAGGGTGTCGAGCAGGTCCTTCAGCGCGGACGCGCTGTGCACGAAGTACTGCGGGTGCTCGGTCGGCTTGTCCGACAACCCGTATCCCGGCTGATCGACGGCGAGCACGTGGAACTTCTCGGCGAGAACCGGGATGTTCCTGGCGAAGTTCGACCACGACGAAGCGCCCGGTCCGCCGCCGTGCAGCAGCACGATCGTGGTGTCGTTGCCGACGCCGGCCTCGTGGTAGTGCAACGTCAGGTCGGGCCGGACCTGCGCGAACTTCGAGGTGGACTCGAACGTGAGGGCCTCTTCGGTAGTCGTCACGTGTTCTCCTAGACCATCGTGTCGGTGATGGGCAGACCGAATTCGCCTGTGCCGTACATGACGTAGGCGCGCTCGGGATCGTTGGCCGCGTGGACGCGTCCGGCGTGCGCGTCGCGCCAGAAACGCTGCAGCGGCGTGCCATTGGCCAGCGCGGTGGCCCCCGAGCTCTCGAACAGTTTGTCGATGGACGAAATGGCGCGGCCCGTGGCGCGCACCTGGTCGCGGCGAGCCCGCAGCCGCAGCTCGAACGGGACTTCCTCACCGGCGACGAGCAGTGCGTATTCGTCGGCGACGTTCCCGGACAGCTGGCGCCAGGCTGCGTCGATGTCACTCGAGGCCTCTGCGATGCGAACCTTGGCGAACGGGTCGTCCTTCGCCTTCTCACCGGCGAACGCCGCGCGGACGCGCTTTCCCTGATGTTCGACGTGCGCGTCGTAGGCGCCATAGGCCATCCCGACGATCGGCGCGGAGATGGTGGTGGGATGGATTGTTCCCCAGGGCATCTTGTAGACGGGTGCGGTGTTGCGCTCGAGCCCGGGTGCGGTGAGGTTGCTCATCGCCTTGAAGCTGAGAACGCGGTGCGTCGGGACGAAGACGTCCTTCACCACCACGGTGTTACTGCCGGTTCCGCGGAGTCCCACCACATTCCACACGTCGTCGATCCGGTAGTCCTCGCGCGGGATGAGGAAACTGACGAAGTCGACCGGGCGACCGTCCTTGATGACGGGCCCACCGAGCACCGCCCAGCTGGCGTGATCACAGCCGGAAGACCAGGCCCAGGCACCGTTGACCGTGTATCCGCCGTCGACGACCTGCCCGGCGCCCATCGGCGCGTACGACGACGAGATCCGGACGTCGGTGTCGTTGCCCCACACGTCTTCCTGAGCCTGCTGCGAGAACAGGGCGAGGTGCCAGTTGTGGACACCGATGATCGACGAGACCCAGCCGGTGGAACCGCAGGCGCTCGCGATCTTCCGCACCGCGGAGTAGAACAACACCGGATCCGCCTGGTATCCACCCCACTGTTCGGGCTGGAGCAACCGGAAGAATCCGGTCTCCTGGAGCGCCTTCATGGAATCGTCGGGGATACGACGTAGATCCTCGGTCTCCTGCGCACGCTCTCGCAGCGTCGGCAGTAGTGCGTCGAGCCGCTGCATCACCTCGTGACTGTCATGGTCACCCACAGGACGCTCCTGTCTCGTTCGATGGTTCACTTATCTTCTGAGACTAGAACACGTTCCCATTTATGTCGAGATGCCGGCAAAGGCGCTGTTTGACGGCACGGGTCTGGAAGAAAGCCCCCGAAAATCTGGCGGATCGTGTCGAAGTTCTATAACGTGTTCTACTAACAGCATGAAGGGATGTGAGGGCACAATGGCGCAGATTCGCGAGATCGATGTGGGCACGGTCCAGACCCGCTTCGCGCGTGGTTGGCACTGCCTCGGTTTGACCAAGACGTTCAAGGACGGCAAACCGCATTCGATCGAGGCATTCGGCACCAAACTCGTCGTCTTCGCCGACAGCAAGGGCGAACTGAAGGTTCTGGACGCGTATTGCCGGCACATGGGCGGCGACCTGTCTCAGGGCACGGTCAAAGGCGATTCCGTGGCCTGCCCGTTCCACGACTGGCGCTGGGGCGGCAACGGCAAGTGCACCAGCATTCCCTACGCACGCCGGGTTCCCCCGATCGCCCGCACCCGGGCATGGCTCACCCTCGAGCAGAACGGTCAGCTGTTCGTCTGGAACGACCCGGAGGGCAATCCCCCGCCGGAGAACGTGACCATCCCCCGCATCGAAGGCGCCTACAGCGACGAGTGGACCGACTGGACCTGGAACTCGATGCTGATCGAAGGGTCCAACTGCCGCGAGATCATCGACAACGTCGTCGACATGGCGCACTTCTTCTACATCCACTACGCGTTCCCGACGTACTTCAAGAACGTCTTCGAAGGCCACATCGCAACGCAGTACCTCAACACGAAAGGTCGCCCCGACGTCGGGATGGCGACGCAGTACGGCATGGAATCGCTGCTGCGTTCCGAGGCCGCGTACTACGGGCCGTCCTACATGATCAATCCACTGTGGAACAGCTACGGCGGGTACGAGGTCGAGAGCGTCCTCATCAACTGCCACTATCCGGTGACGAACAATTCGTTCATGCTCCAGTACGGCGTGACCGTCAAGAAGCCGACCGGCATCGACGACGAAACAGCCGACAAGCTGGCCGCAAAGTTCACCGAGGGCATCGCCGAGGGATTCCTGCAGGACGTCGAGATCTGGAAGAACAAGACCAAGATCGACAACCCCCTGCTCTGCGACGAGGACGGTCCGGTCTACCAGCTGCGACGCTGGTACGACCAGTTCTACGTCGACGTCGCCGACGTCACCGACAAGATGACGCAGCGTTTCGAGTTCGAAGTCGACACCACCAAGGCCAACGAGGCCTGGCAACACGAGGTCGAGGAGAACCTGGCCCGTCAGAAGGCCGAACGCGAGGCCGGTGAGCGGTCCGAGAACACGACCGCGGGGCGGTCCGAGAGCAAGGAAGCGCAGGTCTGATCATGAGTGCCTCGATCGAATGGGCCAAAGCTCCCGACTTCGCCGGGCAGCCTGCTCGGCTCGAGGCCATTCATGCGCAGACGTTGGCCGACAAGGCCAATTACCTCGACGACGGCATGAACGAAGTCGAGTGCCGTACGTGCGGAACCTGTGTGCTGGTGCGCAAGAACAGCCTCAAGCACACGAGCGTCCAGTGGACGGACGACCCTGCGAAGACGTGCCCGAGGTTCCGGGACGCCGTCGGCGAGGGACAGTCCACCGCGCTCCGCGAGGGGTGCCCGCGACTGTGGGACAGCATCAACCACGCGGTGATGGAGGGGTTCATCGACGTGCGAGATCGCGTCGAATAGTCGTCGGTACCGCTGCGGCGGATGCGTCGCCCGATGTGACATTCGTGCAGTCAGGCTGCACGAATGTCACATTGGGCGCTTAGGCTGGATGTGCCGTCGGATTCGGCGGTTCCAGCCGAACCGGAGGCGTGCCATGACAGGCCGAATCGTGCACTTCGAGATCCCCTTCGACGACGGTGACCGCGCACGAGCGTTCTATCGGGACGCATTCGGGTGGGCCATCGCCGAGATCCCCGACATGGACTACAGCATGGTCACCACCGGACCCGTCGGTGAGAGCGGCATGCCCGACGAACCCGGTTACATCAACGGCGGCATGATGCAGCGCGGGGAGGTGACCACTCCCGTGGTCACCGTCGACGTCGAGAGCATCGAATCCGCCCTCGAAAGGATCGAATCCCTCGGTGGCAAGACCGTCACCGGCAGGACCCCCGTCGGGAACATGGGATTCGCCGCGTACTTCACCGACTCCGAGGGCAACGTCGTCGGGCTGTGGGAGACCGCCCGCTGACCCGTGAGTACTTATCAACCGCCCGACGTTAAGAAGTACTCACGGGCGGCGCAGCCGCAGCCCGCTCGCGCTGCAGTTCGAGCGCGATGTCGATGAGCTGGTCTTCCTGGCCGCCGACGAGCTTGCGCTTGCCGGCGCGGACGAGGAGTTCGGCGGACGAGACGCCGTACCGCTCGGCCTGACGTTCCGCGTGCTTGAGGAAGCTCGAGTAGACGCCGGCGTACCCCATCATCAGCGCCTGGCGGTCGAGGAGGCATTCGGCGGGCATCGCCGGACGCACCACGTCCTCGGCGGCGTCGGCGATCGCGAAGAAGTCGATCCCCGTCTTGACGCCGATCTTGTCGCACACGCCGACGAACGCCTCGACCGGCGCGTTACCGGCGCCGGCGCCGAATCGTCGTGTGCTGCCGTCGATCTGCTTTGCACCTGCCCGCACGGCGGCGATCGAGTTGGCCACACCGAGTCCGAGGTTCTCGTGACCGTGGAAACCCACCTGTGCGTCCGAGCCGAGTTCCTGCACCAGCGCCTCGACGCGGTCCGACACCTGCTCGAGCACGAGCGCGCCTGCGGAGTCGACGACGTACACGCACTGGCAGCCCGCGTCGGCCATGATGCGGGCCTGCTTGGCGAGCTTTTCCGGTGCGATCGAGTGCGCCATCATCAGGAAGCCGACGGTCTCGAGACCGCGGTCGCGAGCCAGCCCGAAGTGCTGGATGGACACGTCCGCCTCGGTGCAGTGCGTGGCGATGCGGCAGATCGAGGCGCCGTTGTCCTGGGCGACGATGATGTCGTCCTTGATGCCGAGCCCCGGCAGCATGAGGAAGGCGATCTTCGCGTTCTTCGCCGTGTCGACGGCGATCGAGATGAGTTCCTGCTCCGGGACCTTGGAGAACCCGTAGTTGAACGAGGACCCACCCAGTCCGTCGCCGTGCGTCACCTCGATGACCGGGACCCCGGCGTTGTCGAGCGCACCGACGATGGCCCGGACCTCCTCACCGGTGAACTGGTGCCGCTTGTGGTGCGAACCGTCCCGCAGGGAGGTGTCGGTGACGCGGATGTCCCAGCTGCTGCTCATATTTCCCGTCGCTCCGCTCGCCCCGTCGAAATGAACCATTGTGCTCATGCCTCCACACTCAGGAGCTTCTGGGCGATCTCCTCGCCCACCTTGGTTGCCGCTGCGGTCATGATGTCGAGGTTGCCCGCGTACGGGGGCAGGAAGTCGCCTGCGCCCTCGACCTCGACGAACGTGGTGACCGTCGCCTGCCCGCCGGACACGACGCTCGGGTCGTCGAATTGCGGTTCGTTGAGCAGCCGGTAGCCGGGGACGTACTGCTGGATGTCCGCGACTACGCGGTGGATGGAGTCGGTGATGGCGGCGCGGTCGGCGTCCTCGGGGATCGCGCAGAAGATCGTGTCGCGCATGATCATCGGCGGGTCGGCCGGGTTGAGGATGATGATGGCCTTGCCGCGCTGCGCTCCGCCGATGGTCTCGATGCCGCGGCTGGTGGTCTTGGTGAACTCGTCGATGTTGGCGCGGGTGCCCGGGCCTGCGGAGACGGACGCCACCGACGCGACGATCTCGGCGTACGGCACGTCGACGACGCGGGAGACGGCGTACACGATCGGGATCGTGGCCTGCCCTCCGCACGTGATCATGTTGACGTTGGGGGCGCCGAGGTGTTCGCGCAGGTTCGCCGGTGGGACCACGGCGGGTCCTACGGCGGCGGGTGTCAGGTCGACGGCGCGGATGCCGGCGGCCTCGTACCGCGGTGCTGCCTCCCGATGCACGTACGCGGACGTGGCCTCGAAGACGAGATCGGGTTTCTCCGGCTGGTTCAGCAACCAGTCGACACCCTCGGCAGACGTTTCCAGTCCCAACTTGCGGGCCCGCGCCAGGCCTTCGCTCTCGGGGTCGATCCCGATCATCCACCGGGGTTCGAGCCACTCGGATCGCTGCAGCTTGTAGAGCAGGTCGGTGCTGATGTTGCCCGAACCGACGATCGCCACACTTGCCTTGGTCATGAACAAACTCCTACTTGAACTGCAGGGATACGGAGCCGAGCCCACTGAACTCGGCGCGGAAGTGATCGCCCGGGTGCGCGTCGATGGCGCGGGTGCACGAGCCGGGCAGCACGATGTCGCCGGCCTTCAACCGGACGCCGAAGCTTTCGACCTTCTGCGCGAGCCAGGCGACGGCCGTCACCGGGTTGCCGAGCACGGCGTCGCTGCGTCCCTCGGCCTTGATCTCGCCGTTGCTGGTCAGAACGGCGTCGATGGATGTGATGTCGATGTCCTCGGGCCGCACCCGGTTCTTGCCGAGCACGAACCCGGCGGACGACGCGTTGTCGGCGATCGTGTCGGGCAGTGTGATCTTCCAGTCGGTGATCCGGCTGTCGATCAGCTCGATGGACGGTGCGAACGCCACGGTGGCGTCCAGGACGTCCTGCTCGGTGCAGCCTGCGCCGGGGAGGTCGGCGCCCAGCACGAATGCGACCTCGACCTCGACGCGCGGGAAGCAGAACCGCGCCGTGTCGACGGGCTGGTCCTCGAAGACCTCCATGTCGGCGAGCAGGTGGCCGTAGTCGGGTTCGTCGACGCCCATCATCTGCTGCATGGCGAGGGACGACAGGCCGACCTTGTGCCCGACGACCTTCGCGCCGTCCTGCAACCGGCGGCGGATGTTGATCAGTTGGATCTCGTAGGCGTCGACGACGTCGATGTCGGGATGGTCCGCGGTCAGGGGGCCGATGGGAGCGCGGCCACGTTCCGCGGCGTCGAGCTGATTCGCCAACTCGGTGCGTAGTTGCGTCGAGAGCATGGTTGAGGACCTTCCCTGAAGTTCGTTTGCGTGCGCACGCCCACCGGTTTCCACTGCAACGTGTTTCGTTCTTGTTTGTTGGCGTCAGTAATACTTCCTGGCAGAAAGGATGGACTGACAACCCCATCATTCTATAACGTGTTCTACATGAGCAAGCACGAATACGACATCGTGGTCGTCGGTAGCGGTGCCGGTGGAATGACCGCGGCCCTCACCGCGGCACACAAGGGACTCAGCGTCGTCATCCTCGAAAAGGCGCCGCACTTCGGCGGCTCCACCGCGCGCTCCGGCGGTGGCGTGTGGATCCCGAACAACGAGGCGCTGATCGCCGCGGGGGTCGAGGACACCACGGACGCCGCGCGGACCTACCTGCACAGCATCATCGGCGACGTCGTCCCGAAGGACCGGATCGACGCCTACATCGACCGCGGCCCCGAGATGCTGTCGTTCGTGCTGAAGAACAGTCCACTGAAACTGCAGTGGGTGCCCGAATACTCCGACTACTACCCCGAGGCCCCCGGCGGACGGCTCGGCGGACGGTCCGTCGAGCCGACACCGTTCGACGGCAGGAAACTCGGCGCCGACCTCGCGAAGCTCGAACCCGATTACGTCAAGGCGCCGTCGAATTTCGTGATCACCCAGGCCGATTACCGCTGGCTGAACCTGCTGATGCGCAACCCGCGCGGTCCGCTGCGCGCAGCCCGGGTCGGCCTCCGCTTCCTCGGCGCCAAGCTCACCGGGAAGCGGCTGCTCGTCCGCGGTCAGGCGCTCGTCGCGGGACTGCAGGCCGGGCTGAAGGCCGCCGGCGTCCCGATCCTGCTCGACACCCCGCTCACCGACCTGTATGTGGAGGACGGCGTGGTCAAGGGCGTCAACGCCACGGTCGACGGACAGCCGCAGGTGTTCCGGGCACGCCGCGGCGTGGTGATCGCGTCGGGCGGTTTCGAGCACAACGACGAGGCCCGCAAGAAGTACCAGCGAGCACCGATCGGCACCGAATGGACCGTCGGCGCGAAGGCCAACACCGGCGACGGCATCTGGGCGGGCGAAAAGCTCGGCGCCGCGCTCGATCTGATGGAAGACGCCTGGTGGGGCCCATCCATCCCGCTCACCGGCGGCCCGTGGTTCGCGCTGTCCGAGCGGAGCCTGCCGGGCTGCATCATGATCAACGAGTCCGGCAAGCGCTTCGTCAACGAATCCGCACCGTACGTCGAGGCGACGCACGCGATGTACGGCGGCACGCACGGCCAGGGCGACGGACCGGGCGAGAACGTTCCGTGCTGGCTCGTCCTCGACCAGCGTTACCGCGACCGGTACGCGTTCGCCGGAGTCACCCCACGGTCCCCGTTCCCCGGTCGCTGGCTGAAGGCCGGTGTCATCGTCAAGGCGGGCACCGTCGCCGAGCTGGCCGGGAAGATCGGCGTGCCGGTCGACGCGCTCACCGAAACGGTCTCACGTTTCAACACTTTCGCCCGCAACGGCAAGGACGAGGACTTCGGCCGTGGTGAGAGCGGGTACGACCACTACTACGGGGATCCCCGCAACAAGCCCAACCCGAGCCTCGGGGCGCTCGAGAAGGCGCCGTTCTTCGCCGTCAAGATGGTCCCGGGCGACCTCGGCACCAAGGGCGGTCTCCGCACCGACCGCAACGCCCGCGTGCTGCGGGAGGACGGCAGCACCATCGAGAACCTCTACGCGGTGGGCAATGCCAGCGGCCCGGTGATGGGCCACACCTACGCCGGACCCGGCGCAACCATCGGCCCGGCGATGACGTTCGGCTATCTCGCGGTACTCGATATCCTCGACAAGACCTCGCAGGCCGATTCCCCGACGTCACTCACCGGAGACACCACCAATGCCCATTGATCCGAACATCGCCATCGGAGCCGAACTGCCCGTTCAGGAGTTCTCCTGGACCAGTTCCGACGTGCAGCACTACCACCTCGCTCTCGGTGCCGGATCCCGTCCGCTGGACGAGAGGGAGTTGCGGTACCTGACCGACGGTAAGCCGCAGGTGCTCCCCACGTTCGCCACGGTGGCCGCGACTTTCCACGCCACCGAAGCCCCGCGAGTGTCGTTCCCGGGCGTCGAGATCGACCTCGCCAAGGTGGTCCACGGCAGCCAGGAAGTGACCGTGCACCAGCCGATTCCCCCGGAGGGCAAGGCCCGCACCACCACCCGCATCGCCGAGGTGTGGGACAAGGGCAAGGCCGCCGTCATCGTGCAGGAGTCGACGACCACCGACCTCGACGGCACCCCCCTGTGGACCGGGCGGTCGTCCATCTTCGCCCGCGGTGAAGGCGGTTTCGGCGGTGAGCGCGGGCCGTCCCAGTCCGTCGAACTACCCGACCGGCCTGCCGACGTCGAGGTCGACACCCCCGTCCTTCCGCAGCAGGCGCTGATATACCGGATGTGCGGCGACCGCAACCCCCTGCATTCCGACCCGAAGTTCGCTTCCGCCGCAGGGTTTCCCGCCCCGATCCTGCACGGCCTGTGCACCTACGGAATGGTGTGCAAAGCGGCCGTCGACGCAGTGCTCGACTCGGACGCGTCGCAGGTCGCGGGCTTCCGAGGGCGGTTCGCGGGCGTAGTTTTTCCCGGCGAGACGCTGCACACGCGGATCTGGCGGGACGAGGGCAGGCTCCTCATCTCGGCCACGGTTCCCGAGCGTGATCATGCTCCGGCCCTGGCCGACGTGGTGCTGACCCTGGCCCAGGGGTGACAGTTACCGACATTTGACCGAATGTGCCCAGTTCGGACGGATATTCGCGAATATCAGGCACGATGCCGCAACACTTTGTACGCTTTCCGTGACCTCATCGAGACGTGTCAACCGATGGTCGGGGCGGTTCCACGGCTCTCCACGAGCAGTAGCGAACAAAGGGGGGACCTCGTGTCCCAGCGCAGACATCTCCGTCCCGTGCGGCGCGCTGCCGTTGCCGGTGCTCTCGCGTTCTGCGCGACCGCCCTCGTCGCTTTCCCCGCGAACGCCGCGCCTGTGGCGGGCAGTTCCGACAGCGGCAGCACCGGCGGCAGTTCGATGGGTTCGTCCGTTCTCCCGACACCCATTCCCACCCCGACCGGGCTGGCCGCGCTCGCGGCCGCGACGACCCAGACGGGCAAGCCCTATCTGTGGGGTGGGACGGGTCCGGACGCGTGGGACTGCTCGGGGCTGGTGCAGTGGGCATTCCGGCAGACGGGGGTGAATCTGCCACGCACCACGTGGGAGCAGGCCGAGGTCGGCGCACCCATTCCGCTGTGGGCGCTGGCTCCCGGCGACATCGTGGTGCTCAACCCGGACGCGTCGCACATCGGTATCTACGCGGGCTTCGGTCAGGTCTTCAATGCGTACGGACGCGGCGTCCCGGTAGGTCTGGCGCCGCTGTCGCAGTTCCACATCTATAGCATCCGCCGGTTCTGACTCTCGGTCGTGCGTCTGCCGACGTACGGCCACACCGCGACGAGGAACAGCACCACCACCGCAACCGGCCCGAGCAGGGACGCCCACGCCGGGCCGTCCGGCAGTGTCGCTGCCAGACCGGCGGCGGCCGCCGTGACGACCGCGCCCAGCAGTAGCGTCGAGATTCCCGGTGCGAGGCCGGTGTACGCGACGAGCAGCAGTGCCGTCGCGGCGACCCCCGCGGCGGCGGCCGCGAGCGCCGACGCGTCGCCCAGGACGAGCGCGATCAACGCTGCCTGCACCGCGACCACCGCGACCCATCTCATCGGAGTGCCCCCGACGGCCGGCGGGCACGATCGGCGAGGGCCAGCGCCAGATCCAGTGCGGAATCGTCGTCCCACGCCACCACCGGAACACCGAGCACACCCATGTTCCGGTACATGTTCCGCCGCTCGAGCCGCCACATCCTGCCGGTCATCGCATCGAGTTCGTACTCGAACGGCGGGCCGCGCAGCACGTCGACGGCCACGACGACGTGACCGCGCCGCCTCAACTCCAGCAGCGACAGCGCGAAGTTGGTGTCCAGCATGGTGGAGAACGCGATGACCACCGCCCGCGGCGGCAACGCGACCCGCGGGACGAGTGTGCCTTCGGCGGCGCCGGCGTCGGAGTCGGAGTCGAGGACGGTGTCGAGGATTCGGTAGAACTGCCTGCGTCCGATGTCGGCGCCGAGCCATCGCAGCCGGAGCCCATGGGCGACGACCCCGGCGCGGTCGCCGCGCTGCAGGGCCGTCTGCACCACCTGCGTGGCCCCGCGCACGGTCCGGTGCAGGCTCTGCGACGCCGGGCCCGGTGCCTGCGGGGTGGTGTCGAGTACAGCGACGACGTCCGCGGCGCGGTCCATGATCCGTTCGGTCACGTGGAGCCGGCCGCGCCGGGCACTCACCGGCCAGTTGACGCTGCGCAACGGATCCCCCGGCGCGTGCGGCCGGATGTCCCCGAACTCGACGCCCGAACCGAATCGGCGGGTGCGGTGCGCGCCGATCCGGTCCGGAAGTGTGGCGTGGGGCAACGGAGTCGGCATCGGCGGCGCCAACGGGAACACTCGCAGTTCCGCGACGGGAACCGGCAGCGACGCCGTGAGCAGGCCGCCGCCTGCACGTGCCGTGACCGTCAGTGCGGGTTCGTACCGGCCCCACCGGTCCGCCGACACCACGTAGTCGCCGTCGTCGATCTGCTCGACCGTGTAGCCGTCGGACGGCGTCGGTGCCACTTCGAGTTCCGCCGCACCACCACACGTCGTCACGTCCACCGAGAAGTGCACGGACTCGGATTCGAAACACCGCAGCATGCGAGCCGACGCCTCGACGCGGACGCCGGTGGCCGGGCGGGGTAACCACATCACCGTGCCGAGCGCCCCCAGCATCGGGGCAGCGAACACGATCAGTTCCCACCACCGCCCCACGACACCCGCCGTCAGCGCCACGGCCGCGCAGGTCGTCAGAGCGAGGGCTGCCGGCGACGCCCGCCACGTCAGCCGGTGCTCCGTCATCGTGCCCTCGGCGCGGGGAGACGACGCAACAGTTCCGCGAGGACGTCATCGCTGCGGATGCGGCGCACCCACATCTCCGGGCGCAGGCTGATGCGGTGCGCGACAGCGGGAACGGCCAGGGCCTTGATGTCCTCGGGTATGACGAAGTCGCGGCCCGAGAGGAGAGCACGCGCCCGCGCGAGCTGCACGAGGTCGAGTTCCGCGCGGGGGCTGGCCCCGACCTCCACCTGCGGGTGATGCCGGGTGGCATTCGCGAGCGCGACGACATACCCGAGGACGTCGTGATGAACGCTGACCTGCTCGAGCGATTCGCGCATCGCCAGGAGGTCGGCCGCATCGACCACCTGCTCGACGACGACGGCGGCGGATCCCCGGTCGAGCCGCCGGCGCAGCATCTCGTGCTCGTCGGCCTCGGTGAGGTACCCCAGCCGCAGGCGGAGCGCGAACCGGTCCAGCTGCGCCTCGGGCAGCGGGTAGGTGCCCTCGTACTCGATGGGGTTGTCGGTGGCGAGCACGATGAAGGGACGCGGCAGGATCCGGGTGGTGCCGTCGACGCTGACCTGCCCTTCCGCCATCGCCTCGAGCAGTGCGGCCTGGGTCTTGGGCGGGGTGCGGTTGATCTCGTCGGCGAGGAGCAGGTTGGTGAAGATCGGACCCGGACGAAACTCGAAGCGCCCCGACGGCATGTCGTAGATGGTGGCGCCGAGCAGGTCGGCGGGCAACAGGTCGGGGGTGAACTGGACCCGCGTGAAGTCCAGCCCGAGCGCGGCAGCGAACGATCGTGCCACCAGAGTCTTTCCGAGCCCGGGCAGATCCTCGATGAGCACGTGCCCGCCGGCGAGTACCGCGAGCAGGATCGACGTGAGTTCGTCGTGCTTGCCGACCACCGCCCGTTCGACCTCCGCCAGCACCGCGTGGGCGCGCGCGGTGGTGACCTCGGCGGGCATCGTCACAGCTGCTCCAGCCGTTGCAGGATCCGGTCGAGCACGTCCCGGCCAGGACCGGGTGCGGCCCTGTCGGAGCGCTGCACGCACTCGGGATCGACCCACTGCCACAAGTCGCCGAAGAACACCTCACCCGCGGCCGCGGTGTCGGCGGGGTCGAGTCCCTGCCGGTGTCCGGTGGACTGCTGGAACTCGCGCGCCAGGAGCGGACGCAGATGGTGATCCCAGTCGCCGCGCGTGCCGTCCGCCCAGCTGATCAGTGATTCCGTCCGCGCCATCCAGCGGGCGGTCGCCTCGGCTCGTTCGGCCTCCGTGCCCAGCGGCTGGTCGTCGACGTCCCCGGGTGCCAGGCGTCGTCGAATCTCGAAGAGCACCAGCGCGGTCACCGCTCCCGCGACCAGTACGGCCGCGCTGTACCGGCCGGCGGCAACCAGCGGGACCTCCACGGCCAGCACGGCCCCGACACCGGCTACGGCGACGGCGAGCACGCGTCGCTCCCCAGGTCGTCGAGCACGCGCCGGAGCAGATCGGCGGCCTCGTCACGGTGCTGTTCGCCCATCGGATGCAGGCTGAACCGCGCCTCGGAGAACAGCCGCACCAGCGGCGCCGCCGCCTCGAAGCGCAGCGCTCCGAGTTGCACTGCGCGAGCCAGCACTTCGGATGGGGTGTCCGACTCCCGCGGTTCGGCGCCCGGCGCCTCGCGCAGCGCATCCTCCATGGCGGCGTAACTGGCGATGATGGCCTCACGCGGCGGCAGGCTCGGGGCCACGACCACGGCGAGACCTTCCTCCGCCGCCCGGGCCAGCGACTGCGAGGCAGCCGGATCGTCGGGGGAACTCGCGGCGGTCCAGCCGCCGACCCGGGCCCGGAGGGGGCGCCGGGCCACGGCGCCGAGGATCAGCACGGTCACCAGTATCGGACCGGCAATCGCTGCCGCGGTCCACAATTCCGTCAGGTCGTCGCGGGCCTCGTCCACCATGTCGGGCGGTGGGCGTGTGTCGGCGGGCACGGACGCGTCGGTTCGGTCGGCCCCGTCGTCGGTGGTCGGGCTTGCCGTCGACCGCTGACGGTCGAGCGGCTCGTCACCGCCGACGGACCCGAGGAGGAATGCCGCGGTCACGAGAAGCGCGGCGAACGCCGCCCATCCGAGAATGTGCCGGCGCGAGACCGAGGACCCGGTGTTTCCGGTGAGCCCGACCGGCGGCGGGTCGGGTGCGACCCTCGGCCGACCGCTGCGAAAGGCGGACGCGAGCGCCACCACCGCGACGACGACGGCGATCGCCGAGAGGATGATGAGAGCGCGCGTCGCACCTGCGCCCGGCTCCGACGGTGTCGCGGGGGTGTCGGGCGCGGGGACCACCCGGACGGCAAGGGTGACCGTCACGACGGCCGCCAGCAGGGCGACCGTGTGGACGACCCTGCTTCGCACGCGACGGTCCGGCATCCTCACTCCCGAGTTGCCCCTCCATCGTGACACGCGGGGACCGGGAAAATCACCCGTTCACGGCGGCGGACAGCGCAGCATGTTCGGGACGTATCCATCCACGAAGGAGTTCTACTTGACCACGTCCCCGGTAACCGGAGCCGAACTGGCTCGATCGCTGGAACCTCTGGGGGTTGCGGTCCCCTCGGCCGTACCCACGCACTGGTACAACCTTGCCGCCGATCTTCCGGAACCCGTTCCGCCGCATCTGCATCCCGGCACACGTGAGCCGCTCGGACCGGAAGACCTGGCACCGCTGTTCCCCGCGAGCCTGATCGAGCAGGAGGTCGCGACGGAACGGTACATCGAGATCCCCGAGACGGTCCGCGAGATCTACGGCATGTGGCGGCCGTCGCCGCTGGTGCGCGCACGCCGCCTCGAGCGGGTGCTCGGCACACCGGCACGGATCTACTACAAGTACGAGGGTGTCAGCCCGGTCGGATCGCACAAGCCGAACACGGCTGTGGCACAGGCCTATTACAACGCACTCGAGGGCACCACCAAGCTCACCACCGAGACCGGCGCGGGTCAGTGGGGCGCGTCGCTGTCGTTCGCCGGCGCCCTGCTCGGCCTCGAGGTGGAGGTCTGGCAGGTTCGCGCCTCGTTCGACGCCAAGCCGTACCGTCGACTCCAGATGGAGGCCTACGGCGGCATCTGTCATCCGTCGCCGTCCGACCTCACCGAAGCCGGCCGGGCCATCCTGGCCGAGCATCCCGACACCACGGGTTCGCTGGGCATGGCGATCAGCGAGGCCGTCGAGGTGGCCGCCAACGATCCCGGCGCGCACTACTCGCTGGGCAGCGTCCTCAACCACGTCATGCTCCACCAGACCGTGATCGGCCAGGAAGCGATGGTCCAGCTGGAGGAGGCGGGCGAGCCTGCCGCGCACACGGTATTCGGTTGCGCCGGAGGCGGTTCCAATCTCGCGGGACTGACGTTCCCGTTCCTGGGTCGCAATCTGCGCGAGGGCACCTCCACCCGCCTCGTCGCGTGTGAGCCTGCGGCGTGCCCGTCGCTGACGCGGGGCGAGTACCGCTACGACTTCGGTGACGTCGCCGGTCTGACGCCGCTGTTGAAGATGTACACCCTCGGCAACGACTTCGTTCCGCCCGCCATCCACGCGGGCGGTCTGCGGTACCACGGCATGTCGCCGATGGTCTCGCACGCCGTCGCCCTCGGGCTGATGGAGGCGACCGCGATCGAACAGGACGACGCACTCGCCGCGGGCCTGCTCTTCGCCCGCGCGGAAGGCATCATCCCGGCGCCGGAATCCACGCACGCCGTGGCCGCGGCCATCGAGCACGCCCGCACGGTCACCGAGCCGGAGGTCGTGGTCATCGGACTGTCCGGCAACGGCCAGCTGGACCTCCCCGCGTACAGCCGGTACGTCTGATCGATTCACCGAGGCGGACCCACGTACGGGTCTGCCTCGGTGGTCACCGGCTCAGCGTCGACAGCCTGCTCACCAGCCGGTCGAAGTCGAGGGTGTCGTCGAGCCCGGCGAACACGTCGTCCCACGAGGCTTCGGCCACCAGGGTCAGGGCGGTTCCCCGGTCGTACAGCACGTCGACGACGTTCGCGAACCGCCGCACGGTCTCCACGCCTGCCTCCCGCAATCGGGGCACACCGGTGATCACCCAGCATCCGAACCGCTCGGACAGGTCGAGGTAGTCGGCGGGTGCGGTCGGGGTGCCGCACAGCACCGCGAACTCGAACCAGACCGTGCGGTCCCGCACCGCGGAGGCCGTCACCGTGCGGGTCCCGACGGTCAAGGCGACGCGCTCGGACAGTGCCGGAGGCTCGGTGTCGGAGGCACGGACGAAACGTCCGGAAGCGAACCCGGCGTCCGCCGTGGCCACGGTGCGGTAGTCGACGGGACCGGCCACCCGCACGACGGTCAGATTCTGTTCCAGCACGGCGATCGACGGCGCGAACAGGTGATGGAACAGCGGATTCGGCAACAGCCCGTCCGGTGGATAGTTCGATGTGGCGACCAGCGTGATCCCGCGGGTGAACAGGACCTTCAGCAGTCGCGCGACCAGCATCGCGTCCCCGACGTCGTGCAGGTGGAACTCGTCGAAGCACAGCAGCCGGACATCCCCGAGTGCCGCGTCGATCGCGAGGTCGATGGACCTCAGCGCGTGCGCGTCGGCGTGGAGTCGGCGGAAGAACGAGTGGAAGTGCACGCGCCGCTTCGGGACCGCGGCCGACCCGTAGAAACGGTCCATCAACCACGTCTTGCCACGTCCGACGGGCCCCCACAGGTACACGCCGCGAACTCCGGGCCTCCCCTGCCCCAGGCCCTCAGCGGTCTCGTGCAGGACGGCCGCGGCCGCGCGCTGCGCGTCGTCCAACAGAACCTCTACATCCACAGAGGAAACACTACGAATGTAGAGTCTCGGGCGACAAGCCGATGTGAGGAGGAAGACACCGTGCCCGAGCGGCGTGAGCAGATAGCCGACGCGGCGATCACGATCATCGCGCGCGAGGGCATCCGCGCGCTGACGCATCGGGCCGTCGACCGCGCACTGGATCTGCCGGGCGGGTCCACGTCCTACTACTTCCGCACCCGGCGAGCCCTGATCGAATCCGCCGTGCGCCGGCTCGCCGAACGCTCGCGGCAGGAATTCGCGACCACGACGGCCCCACCACTCGACCTCGCATCCGTCGCCGAGGGCGTGGCCCGGTCGCTGGACCGGCTGCTGCACACCCGCCACGACGACGTCGTCGCGCGGCACGCGCTGACCGTCGAACTGTCCGGTGACGCCGACCTGCACGCACTCCTCGCGACGTGCCTGTTCTCCCGTGCCCGCGCCACCGAAATGTTCGACGCTCTCGGCGTCGCCGACCCCGAGAACGCGGGCGCGGACTTCGTCAGCGTCGTCGAAGGCCTGGTCTTCGACCGTTTCGTGGGAGCCCGGTCACTCGACGGCATCGAGCCAGGCACCGATCGCAGCGTGCGGCAGCTGGCCCGCGCCGTCGAGTGGTATCTGCGCGGTGTGACGGCCTGAACGAACGCCACCCGGCGGGGTGTGGACGACGAGAATCCCGCGTTTCTGCCAAGATCGTGGCGTGAACCCCCAGTACCTCAGCCGTCTCCCCGACAGCGGTTTCGACCGCGTCGACGCACTCCTCGATCCCGTCGACACCGACCTCGCGGACGCCTTTCCGGGTGATCGGCAGCAACCGCAGCCCGTCCACACCGTCTACGTGAGTGCGGCGGACGCCGGACCGGACACCCCGAGGGTGTGGGGTGAGCAGGCTGTCGAACTGCTGGACAGGCACTCGAATGCGCTGTCCGAAATCGGAACGACCGGTGCGCTTCCCGACGTCCGCACGATGCTCGAGCACCGTCCGATCATGGATCTGCGGATCGATTTCGAGGACGGCTACGGCTGGCGGAGCGACGACGTCGAGGACGCGGCTGCACTGGAGGCGGGGCGCACGCTGCGACTGCTCTCGTCCGACCCGTCCGGCCCGCGGTCGCTGGGCATCCGCGCGAAGGGTCTGGCCCCGCACGAGCGCCGCCGCGGGATCCGGACGCTCGAACTCGTCCTCGAAGGCGCGGGTGGGGTTCCCGACGGTTTCGTGTTCACGGTGCCGAAACTGCGTGCGGCCCAGCAGGTCACCGCCGTCGTCGCGTTGTGCGAGGAACTCGAGCGCGCGTACGGGCTCCCTGACAGGTCGCTGCTCTTCGAGTTGCAGATCGAGAGCCCGCAGGCCGTGCTCGGACCCGACGGCACCGTGACTGTCGCGAAGGCCATCCACCTCGCGGACGGGCGCTGCACCGGATTGCACTACGGCACTTACGACTACAGCGCGGCCTGCGGAATCGCGTCCCGGTTCCAGTCGCTCGAGCACCCGGTGGCCGACCACGCCAAGTCCGTGATGCTGGTGGCGGCGGCCCAGACCGGGGTGTGGGTGTGCGACGGATCCACCCAGGTCATCCCGCAGGGCAGCGACGAGGAGATCCGCGCCGCGCTGGCCCGGCACTACCGACTCGTCACCCGCTCGCTCGAACGCGGGTACTACCAGGGATGGGACATGCATCCCGGGCACCTGATCACCCGCTGGCTCGCGACGTTCGACTTCTACCGCGCCGCGCTGYCCGCCGCGGCCACCCGCGTGCAGGCGTACCTCGACCGCCAGGGTGGCGGGGTGATGGACGAACCGGCGACCGCACAGGCCCTCGCGACGGTGATCCTGCGGGGACTGGCGTGCGGTGCGTTCGACGAGGACGCCGTCCGCGCGCAGGCCCCCGGATGCACGGTGGACACCCTGCGCGACCTCCTCACCCGGGCGGTGGTTCCGGGGAGCTGAGCACCTCGCCGCGCACGAGGACCGCCCGCAGCACCCACTCCGACGCCCTACACTTGCCCCCACGCCGATCAGGAGGTAGCCGCACCCGTGAGCCCGAACACCTTGACCGCGCCCAGCTTCCACAGTCCGCCCCCGGGCGAGGCGAGCGTCCGCGAACGGGACGGCGGCACGGCGCGGTTACGCCTGTGGGGTTCCCTGACCGAGGCCGGTCGGGCAGGCTTGGCATCATGACCCACGGTTTCGACTCCAGCTACCCACGCGACCTGGTCGGATACGGGCAGCACCCGCCCGATCCGCAGTGGCCGGGCGGCGCGAAGATCGCCGTCCAGTTCGTCCTCAACTACGAGGAGGGCGCCGAGAACAACGTGCTCCACGGCGACGAGGCGTCGGAGACGTTCCTGTCCGAGATGGTCGGGGCCCAGCCGTTCCCGAACCGGCACATGAGCATGGAATCGATCTACGAATACGGGTCCCGCGCCGGACTGTGGCGCGTACTCCGGGCGTTCGAGCGACGAGGGCTTCCACTCACGATCTTCGCGGTGGCGAAGGCGATGCAGCGGAACCCCGAGGCCGTCAGTGCCTTTCGCGAACTCGGACACGAGATCGCCTGCCACGGTCTGTGGTGGAAGTCGTACCAGCTCTCCGACGAGGACGCCGAGCGCAAGGACCTGGCCGAGGCCGTGGAGATCCTGCGCGACCTCACCGGCGAGGCACCGCTGGGCTGGTACACCGGCCGCGACTCCCCGCTCACCCGGCAGCTGGTCGTCGAGCACGGCGGCTTCGAGTACGACTCCGATTCGTACGCCGACGACCTCCCGTACTGGGTGAAGGTCGATGCCCCCGGGAAGGGCCTCGTCGACCACCTGGTGGTGCCGTACACCCTCGACACCAACGACATGCGGTTCGCGTCGCCCGGCGGTTTCCCGAGCGGCGAGCAGTTCTTCGCGCACCTGCGGGACGCCTTCGACGTCCTGTACGCGGAGGGAACGGCCGGGGCGCCGAAGATGCTGTCCGTGGGTCTGCACTGCCGCATCGTCGGCAGGCCCGCCCGCACCGCGGCGCTGGAACGTTTCCTCGATCACGTGCAGTCCCACGACGACGTGTGGGTCGCCCGGCGCATCGAGATCGCCCGCCACTGGCGCGCCGTACACCCCGCCTGAGGACGGACCGATGCCCCCGCGACGACCGTCGATGCTGGTCACGAACCTGGCCAACCGCGATCCCGGCAGCTCTCAGACCGTGATCCTGGAGGAGTTGCGCCGAGTGATCCTCAGCGGCGGCGCCCCGCCCGGCACCCCGATCCCGGTGGACGAGGTGGCCGAGCACTTCGGCGTCAGCCGCATTCCGATCCGGGAGTCGCTGAAGACGCTGATCGGCGAGGGGCTCGTCGACCACCGGGCCAACGCCGGGTACACGGTCGCCCGGCTGACCGTCGACGAACTCGAGGAGCTCTACCTGGTGCGGGGCGTCCTCGAGTCGGCGGCGCACTCCGTGGCGATCACCCTCGCCGACGAGGCCGACGACGCCCGGGCCCGGGAGACGTACGCGGCACTCGACCGCTCGGTTCTCGAGGACGATCTGACCGCGTACCACCGGGAGAGCCGCAACTTCCACCTGGCCCTGGCGTCGCCCTGCCGGATGCAGCGACTGCTGCACATGTTCGAATCGGCGTGGAACATCACCGAGCCGGTGCAGCCGATGTCGCAGGTCGGGACGCCGGCGCGGCTGCAGCTCCACCTCGGGCACCGGGACATGCTGGCGGCGTTCCTCGCCCGCGACGCCGCCGCGTTGAAGGCGGCCACCGACCGGCACAACGAACAACTCGACACGGTGATCGCCGCCCTCCCCACGGACACCGGAATCTTCCGGGACACGCCCGGGTAAGCCGTCCGGCAAGATATATTCTCAGCTCGCACCGGCGCCGGCGAGAATATATCTTCGCCGTCACAGGCAGGAAATATCCGAAAACTACTTTTGCTCCCAGCACTTCGGTGGTGTGCTTTTCACCGAGGCACCCTTACGTCGACGCAGTCGTGTCCGTACTGCACCAGGGAGCAAAACGATGACTCAGACAGCGCCCTCCAACGAGGGGGAAACCGTCCCCGGTGCACACCTGGCCGGCGCCGGGCTGATCAAGCCCGGCTATCACCCGAGACTCACCAACGACGATCTCGCGCCGCTGAAGACGCAGTCGTGGTCGTCCTACAACATCTTCGCGTTCTGGATGTCCGACGTGCACAGCGTCGGCGGCTACGTCACCGCGGGCAGCCTGTTCGCGCTCGGGCTGACCAGCTGGCAGGTCCTCGTCGCGCTGGTGGTCGGCATCGCGATCGTCAACGTGTTCGCGAACCTGGTGGCCAAGCCCAGCCAGGTCACCGGTGTCCCCTACCCGGTCATGTGCCGCAGCGCCTTCGGCGTTCTGGGCGCCAACGTCCCGGCCATCATCCGCGGTCTCATCGCGGTGGCCTGGTACGGAATCCAGACGTACCTGGCGTCGCATGCGTTCGTGATCCTCGGCCTGAAGATCTGGCCGGGTCTGGCGCCCTGGGCGGACGTGCACGAGCACGGATTCCTGGGACTGTCGGCGCTCGGCTGGGCCGGGTTCATGACGATGTGGGTGCTGCAGGCGCTGGTCTTCTGGCGCGGCATGGAGAGCATCCGCAAGTTCATCGACTTCTGCGGTCCCGCGGTCTACGTGGTGATGCTGATGCTCGCGATCTATCTGATCAGCGAGGCCGGATGGTCGAACATCAGCCTGAACCTCGGCGAGGTGAACTACACCGGCTGGTCCGCTGTGCCTGTGGTGCTGGGCGCGATCGCCCTTGTCGTGTCGTACTTCTCGGGCCCGATGCTCAACTTCGGCGACTTCTCCCGGTACGGCAAGACGTTCGGCGCGGTCAAGCGCGGCAACTTCCTCGGCCTCCCGGTGAACTTCCTGTTCTTCTCGATCCTCACCGTCGTCACCGCCTCCGCGACCCTGCCCGTGTACGGCCGTCTGATCACCGATCCCGTCGAGACGGTCGCGCAGATGGACAACCTGTTCGCCGTCGTCCTCGGCCTCCTCACCTTCATCGTCGCCACCATCGGGATCAACATCGTCGCCAACTTCGTCTCCCCGGCCTTCGACTTCTCCCACGTCAGCCCGCAGCGCATCAGCTGGCGTACGGGCGGAATGATCGCCGCCGTCGGATCCGTCCTGATCACACCGTGGAACCTGTACAACAACCCCGAGGTGATCCACTACACGCTCGAGACGCTGGGGGCATTCATCGGACCGCTGTTCGGAATCCTCATCGCGGACTACTACCTGGTGCGCAGGCAGCGGGTGATCCTGGACGACATGTTCACCATGTCCGAGAGCGGAACATACTGGTACAAGAAGGGTTACAACCCGGCGGCGATCATCTCCACCGTCATCGGAGCCCTGGTCGCGATGATTCCCGTGATCCTCAAGGCCCAGCCGTTCGGACTCGACGTCTGGGGCATGGCGGGTGCGGCCCAGTACTCGTGGTTCCTCGGCATGGGTGTCGGATTCGTCTGCTACCTCGGGTTGTCCGCCGGCGCCCGCCGTGCGAATCGCACGGCCCCGATCGAAGCGTAGGTCGACGAACGTGCACATCAAGATCATCAATCCCAATACCACCCAGTCGATGACCGACAAGATCGGCGACTGCGCGCGCTCCGTCGCGGGGCCGGGGACGCTCGTCGAGGCGGTGAGCCCGCAGATGGGTCCCGCGTCGATCGAGAGCCATTACGACGAAGCACTCAGCGTCCCCGGGCTTCTCGAGGAGATCGCACGTGGCGAGACGGCCGGCGTGGACGGCTACGTGATCGCCTGCTTCGGCGACCCCGGCCTCGACGCCGCCCGTGAGCTGGCTTCCGGGCCCGTCCTCGGGATCGCCGAGGCGGCCATGCACGCCGCGAGCTTCCTCGGCCGCGGGTTCAGCGTCGTCACGACGCTGGGACGAACCCGGGGCCGGGCCCGGGAACTGGCCGAACGGTATGGGATGCAACGCTTCTGCCTCGGTGTGCACGCGTGCGAGATCGCCGTCCTCGACCTCGACCGCGATCCGGATGCGGTGAAGGTGATCACCGAGGCCTGCCGCGTCGCCCTCGACCGGGACGGTGCGGACGCGATCGTGCTGGGGTGCGCAGGCATGGCGGACCTGTGCGCCGTCATCTCGGCGGAACTCGGGGTGCCGGTCGTCGACGGCGTGGCGGCGGCCACCCTCATGGTGCAGTCCCTCGTGACGCTCGGTTTGCGAACCGGCGCGGGTGGAGAGTTCGCGGCTCCCCTGCCCAAGAAGTACACCGGACTGCTCGAGGGTTTCGGCCGCTGACGGTCAGAAGGACGGCGGGGTGCTCGTGATGAGGAACCGTGCCGGTTCCGCGGCGTCGTTGAACCACCGGTGCGGCACGGTGGCCGGGTAGTACAGAGTGTCTCCCTTGTCGAGCACGTAACTCTCCTCGACGCCCACTTCCACGCGCACGCTGCCGTCGATGACGTAGATGAACTCCTCGCCGGCGTGTTCGGTGTGCTCGCCGGCCTGCGAACCCGGTTGCGCTGTCACCTCGTTCGGTTCCATCGCGCGCACGCCCGTGGAGCAGAAGCGGAGCACGGCGCCGTCCGACAGCGCGAAGCGTCTGCCCTCGCGGCTGCGCACGAGGCTGGTCGGCGTCCGCGCGCCCTGTTCGAGCAGGGCGTGTGCCGTGGTTCCCAGCACCTGGGCCACCCGGTGGAGATTCATGACGCTCGGCACCGAGTGGCCGTTCTCGGCCTGACTCAGGAACGGCTGCGACAGTCCCGTTTTGGCCGCCACGTCGCGCAGGGTCAGTCCCGCGTCTCGCCGGGCCGATCTGATCGCGGTGCCGATGGCGACGGCCAGTAGGCGTTGATCCTCGTCCATGAGGCGAACGCTAGCACCGTGTTTCGCGGAATCCGCGACTGATAACACGGACGAAACGAAATTGACCCTGCTTAGTAAAGATTGGCGTGCTCAATAGAACGTGAACTCGAACGCTCCCTTCACTCGGACGGAGATCGACCCATGTCCTTCCACGCAGTCGACCAGCGCCTGCCCTTGGTGCGGCAGGCGGCCTTCGGTCTGCAGCACGTGCTCATCATGTACACCGGCTGCATCACCGTTCCGCTGGTCTTCGGTGCCGCAGTAGGACTCGACAAGTCCACCGTCGCGTTGCTGATCAGCGCCGACCTTCTGGTCGCCGGCATCATCACGATCATCCAGAGCCTCGGAGTGGGGAAGCTGGCGGGCGCACGGCTGCCGATCGTCTGCGGCGCCACGTTCGCCGGGCTGACTCCGATGATCCTCATCGCCGAGGAATACGGACTGCAGGCGGTGTACGGCTCGATGCTCGCAGGCGGCCTCGTCGGACTCGCCCTCGCCGTACCCTTCGCGCGGCTGATCCGGTTCTTCCCACCGCTGGTCACCGGTGTCGTCCTGACCGTCGTCGGCATCTCCCTGATCGGCGTCGCCGCCGGCCTCATCGTCGGAAACGATCCGACGGCAGACACTTTCGCGGATCCCGGCAACATCATGCTCGCCGGTGTCGTCGTGCTCGTCGCGATCGCCTTCCTCTGCCTCGGCCGCGGGATCTGGACCCAACTCGGCGTGCTCCTCGCCCTCGTGATCGGCACGCTCGTCGCAATTCCGATGGGCCTGATCGACTTGGGCGGCGTCACCGGCAGCCCCTGGTTCGGCATCACCGCCCCGTTCCACTTCGGGGCACCGGAGTTCCCGATCACGGCGGTGGTGGCGATGAGCATCGTGATGGCCGTGGTGTTCGCGGAGTCGACGGCGAGCATGCTGGCCCTCGGCGAGATCACCGGAAAGCCGCTCACCAAGGGCGACGTGGCCCGCGGCCTCGTCGGCGATGCGCTGTCCGGCGTACTCGGCGGCATCTTCAACGCGTTCGTCGACACGATCTTCACGCAGAACGTCGGAGCCGTCGCCACCACCCGCGTCCACAGCCGGTACGTGACGGCCACCAGCGGTGCCATCCTGATCGTCCTCGGGCTGATCCCGAAGATGGGCACCGTCGTCGCGGCCCTGCCCGCGCCGGTCGTCGGCGGTGTCGGCATCATCCTGTTCTCGACGGTCGCGGTGGTGGGGATGAACACCCTCCGCAAGGTGGATCTCAGCGACCGGATCAACACCACCATCGTCGCGGTGTCGGTGGGCATCGGCCTGCTCCCCGAGTTCGCCGAGGGCATGTTCGAGCACTTCAACTCGTCCGCCCAGATCCTGCTAGGCAGCGGCATCACACTCGCCGCCATCTCCGCGTTCTCCCTGAACCTGCTGTTCAACCACACCCGGATCGGCGCCACCGCGCGCGCCGCCTCCGCACCCGTCATTGCGGCCGATCCCGTTCCCCCGACCTCCGAGGAGCCGCATGTTGCCGCCCGTGCCTGAGCCGTTCGACGTCCCCGTCATCGACATCTCCCCCTACGTGACCGGCGGGTCCGACTCGGAACGCAATCGGGTGGCGCGCGAGATCGACTCCGCCTGCGCCACCGTCGGATTCATCCAGATCCTCGGTCACGGCATCCCCGAACCGGTGATCGAGGGACTCGCCGGCGCCGTCGACGACTTCTTCGCGCTGCCCCTGGAGACGAAGAAGACGTATCGCGTGGAGGGCGCCAACCGCGGGTACAGCCCGCCGAAGAGCGAGTCGCTCAGCCTGAGTCTGGGCGTCGAATCGGCCACCCGGATGAACGACTTCTTCGAGGCCTACAACGTCGGAACGGAGGCCCGGTCGTTCCCGGACCTGGACCTGTCCGAGGCCGACTACGGACTGAACGTGTGGCCCGAGGTGCCCTCCTTCACCGACTCCGTCCAGGAGTACTACGCGCACGGCGAACGCGTCGCCCGCACCCTGACGCGGATCTTCGCCGACGCCCTTGGGCTCGATCCGGGTTTCTTCACCGCCCTGACCGACCATTCCATCGACGTCCTCCGCATGAACAACTACGCGCTGCCGGAAGGCAGTGTCACCCTGGACGGCGAACTGACCGGCATGGGTGAGCACACCGACTTCGGACTGGTCACGGTGCTGTGGGCCGACCGGGTGGCCGGGCTGCAGGTCCTCGGACGCGACGAGCGCTGGCACGATGTGAGCCCCGCGGAAGGCGCACTGCTCGTCAACCTCGGCGACCTCACCGCCCGGCTCACGAACGACCGGTGGATGTCGACGCTGCACCGGGTTACTCCGCCCGTCGTCGACGGAACGATCACGCGCCGCCGATCGGCGGCGTTCTTCCACGACGGCAACGTCGACGCGGTGATCGCGACCCTGCCGGGACTGTGCGAAAACGCCGACGACGGGTACGCGCCGGTGACGGTCCGTGAGCACATCAAGGCGAAACTGGCGGGTTCCCGTCACGGCAAGAAGAACACCGCAGCGGGGCGGGAGACCGAGCGGGTTCTCGCCGCCACAGAACGGGCGGCCGCCCGGTGAACCGTGGGCACGTCGTATTGATTCACGGCGCGTGGGCGGGCAGCTGGGTGTGGGACACACTTCTGGAGCCGTTGCGCGACACCGGGTACGAGCCGCACCCGCTCACCCTTCCCGGCGTGGGGAGCTGGCCGGACGGCGCGCGAACCGATCTGGATGACGTCACGGATGTGGCGGTGGCACACATCGATTCGCTGGACGGGCCCGTGTTCGTGGTCGGCCACTCCGGAGGCGGCATCGTGGCCACCCAGGTGGCCGAGCGCCTTCCGCACCGGATCGCGGGTGTGGCGTACGTCGCCGGAATGATGCTGCCCTCGGGAATCAACTTCGGCGACCTCTGCGCAGACCTGCGTCTGCCGGAACCGGTCGGGATCTCGGCCTGGCTGGAGTCCACCCCCGACGGATCCGGGACCATTGTGCCGCCGGAAGCCGCGGCCGCCGTGTTCTTTCACGAAGCGTCGGCCGGTGATGCGATCACTGCTGCCCGAAAGCTGCTGCCGCAACTCGAGACTGCACGTCTCATGGCCCCGACGTGGACGCCGGAGCGGTTCGGCTCCGTCCCCCGCCTGTACGTGGAGGCGACGCTCGACCGTTCGGTGCCGCTCGTGACGCAGCGTGCGATGCAGGACCGGGTGCCGGGCGCGCGGGTGGTGACGCTGGACAGCGATCACGCCCCGCAACTGTCGGCGCGCGGGGCCCTGGTCACGGCACTCGTCGACTTCTGCGCCTCGGTTGTCGCGAGACCTGTTTCTGCACAGGAAATCTGATGGAAACACGATCCCGCTATATTTCGGGGCACATTGCCCATGGCTGAAACGAGCAATGTGCGAACCCGTGTCCGGCGGGCGCGAACCAGCCGCACTCCCGAGAACCCATGGAGGATGCGGATGCATGCCGATCTGATTTCCGATGTCACCGTCTACTCCAACGGCAGCTGGCTGCCGCACCGCGACGTCCTGATCGCCGACGATCTGATCACCGAGATCCGCCCGACCGCTCCGGCACCGTCGGGGGCCACAGCGGTCGACGGTGCGGGGGCATACCTGATGCCCGGATTCGTCAACACCCACACCCACCTGCAGCAGTCGTTGATGCGCGGCATCGGCGAGGGGCAGCCGCTGCTCAGCTGGCTACTGACCGTCGGTGAGGAATCCGCGATCATCACCCCCGAGCGGGCGTATCTGGCCGCGGTCGCCGCGAGCCTCGACGCCCTGCGCAGCGGCACCACGGCGCTGGTCGAGCACATGTGGCCACATCCGTCTGCGGACGTGCACGACGCGGTGCTGCGCGCCCTGGAGGACACCGGGGTGCGGGCGCTCCTCGGTCGCGGAGTCGCGGACCGGGCGGACGTAACGCGCAAGTGGGGCGTCGACCCGCGCCTGCTGCAGCCGCTGGCCGGGGTGCTCGAGCACACCGACCAGCTGGTCAAGCAGGCCGACGGCACACGCGTCGCGGTCGGTCTGGCCGTCCCGAATCCCCGATCGCTGACCCCGGAGGGGATGGCAGCGGTGCGGCAATTCGCCGGCGAACGCGATATGACGGTGTCGATCCACCTGCTGGAGACGCCCACCGACGACGTGATGTGCCGTGAGCATGCCGGCGCAGGCGCGGTCGACTATCTCGACACGAACGGGTTCCTGTGGGACCGATTGCTCGCCGTGCACTGCTGCGAACTCGATGCCCACGGGCACGCGGTGCTGGCCCGCCGCGGTGTGGCCGTCTCGTACAACCCGATGAGCAACATGCGGCTCGGAAGCGGTGTCGCCCCCGTCCCGGAGATGCTCGCGGCGGGGATCGCGGTCGGGCTCGGCGTCGACGGCGCCGCCAGCAACGACACCCAGGACATGCTCGAAACGCTGCGCATGGGCGCCTACGTGCAGCGGGCGCATCGCAAGACGGCCGACCTGTTCGGATTCGACGCCATGATGGACCTCGCGACGAACGGCGCGAACGGGAATCTCGGTTTCGCGTCCCGCCCGGACGGTGTGGCCGTCGGCGGCCCGGCCGACCTGACCCTGATCCGCTTCGAGCGCGACTTCGGTTGCCTGCCGGTCCGCGACCCGGGCGCGACGCTGTTGACCACCGGGAGCCGGCAGATCGTCGACACCGTCCTGGTCGACGGCGAAGTACTGATCCGGGACGGACACAGCACCAGGGTCGACGAAGCGGGGCTTATCGCCGAATTGACCGCCACCGGTGCGCCATAGTGGTAGCCAGAGGTACCGAAAAGGCGCACGAGCGAGGAGCCCTCATGACCGAACCGCCCGGCCTGATCGCGTTCAACGCACTGAGCGACGCGCGGGCCGTCGATCTGCTCGTGCAGTGCTGCTCGTCGACGGTGTGGGCGCAGCGGATGGCCGCCGGCCGCCCGTTCCCGTCCGCCGACTCGCTGTACACCGCCGCCGACAACGTTCTCTACGACCTGACGGAGTCCGAGATCGACGCGGCTCTGGCCGGCCACCCGAGGATCGGGGACCGGGCCGACAACCCGTCGTCTGCTCGCGAACAGTCGGCGGTCGCGTCCGCCGACGACGACGTCCGCGCGCGCCTGCGGGCCGGTAACGGGGAGTACGAGCAGAAGTTCGGGCACGTCTACCTGGTGTGCGCGTCCGGCCGGTCGGCGCAGGAACTACTGGACGTGCTGCGCGACCGCCTCGGCAACGACAGCGCGACGGAGCGCAAGATCCTGCGGACCGAGCTGGCCGCCATCAACCGGATACGCCTCGAACGCCTTCTCGGCGAGATCGGAGACACGGCACCCTGATGTCCAAGATCCTCAGCACCCACGTGCTCGACGCCACCGACGGCACACCCGCGGCCGGGATGTTCGTTCACCTGCTGTCACCTGAACGCGACGTCATCGCGAGCGCGTCGACCGATGCGGACGGCCGAATCGCCGAAATCGCGCCCGAGGGTCTGATCGCGGCCACCTATTCGCTGGTCTTCGAGACCGGCGAGTACTTCGCCGCCCGCGGCCAGGAGACGTTCTACCCGGAGGTGTGCGTCACGTTCGTCCTCGACGACCCGCAGCGCGGTTACCACGTCCCGTTGCTGTTGTCCCCCTTCGCCTATTCCACCTACCGCGGGAGCTGAAGAATGACCGACCTCACCGGCGCTATCGTCCTGGGCGACAACCAGTACGGCAAAGCCGAGAACCGCATCGTGCGGATCTACCGCGACACCCCCCGGCACGAGATCCGGGACGTGAGCGTGTCGACCTGCCTACGAGGCGACTTCTCGGCGGCGCATCTCGCCGGCGACCAGAGTTCGGTGCTGCCCACCGACACCCAGAAGCAGACGGCGTACTCCTACGCGAAGGAGAAGGGACTCGACTCCATCGAGGAGTACGGGCTGACGCTGGCACGGCACTTCGTGGACGACGTGGCCCCGGTCGAGGGCGCCCGCATCGAGATCGAGGAATACGCCTGGCAGCGCGCGGTGGTCGACGGAGCGGAGCACGACCACACCTGGGTGCGCAAGGGTGAAGAGGTGCGCACCGCGGCGATCACCGTCGACGCCGACGGCACGTGGGTGGTCGGCGGGCTGAAGGATCTGGTGATCCTCAAGTCCACTGGCAGCGAGTTCTTCGGATTCCTGAAGGACGAGTACACGATCCTCGAGGAGACCCACGATCGGGTGATGGCGACTTCGCTTGTCGTGCAATGGCGGTTCGTCACCACCGACGTGGACTGGAACGGTGTCTACGCCGGCATCAAGGAGCAGATCGTCGCGACGTTCGCAACCGTCCACTCGCTCGCCCTCCAGCAGACGCTGTACGAGATCGGCAAGGCGATCCTCGAGCGCTACCCTGTGCTCGCGGAAGTGCGCCTGTCCGCGCCCAACAAGCATCACTTCGCCCACGACCTCGCCCGCTTCGGTGTGGAGAACGACAACGAGGTCTTCCACGCCGCCGACCGCCCCTACGGCCTGATCCAGGCGACGGTGCAGCGGTCCGATGCCCCGGACGCCGGGCCCGCATGGTCGGCGTACGCGGGCTGGCTCAGCTGATGAATGCCGGCTCGGGCACCGTCGTCGTCTCCGGCGCGTACGTCGCCACTGTCGACGCGGCGGGCACGGAGTACCCGGACGGATATGTCGTCGTGCGGGGCAATCGCATCGTCGACATCGGTGCCGGTCCCGCGCCCGTGATCGACGGTGCGCGGGTGGTCGACGGACGGGGTTGCCTGCTCACCCCCGGGCTGGTGAACACGCACCATCACCTGTACCAGTGGATCACCCGTGGGCTCGCCGCCGACGACACCCTGTTCGGCTGGCTGACCACCCTCTACCCGGTCTGGGCGGGCATCGACGCCGACGCCGTCCGGACCGCGGCCACCGGCGGTCTCGCCTGGCTGGCGAAGCACGGCTGCACGACCACGACGGACCACCACTACGTCGTGCCACGCGACGGCGGCGACGTGTTCGGCGCCGAGATCGAGGCCGCGCAGATCGTCGGGCTCCGTTTCCACCCCAGCCGAGGGTCGATGGACCTCGGCCACAGCCAGGGCGGACTGCCACCGGATTCGGTGGTGGAGCGTCTCGAGGACGTCCTGAAGGGCACCCAGGACGTCATCGACCGCTGGCACGACCCGGCTCCCGACTCGATGCTGAGAATCGCGGTGGCCCCCTGCTCGCCGTTCTCCGTCACCGCCGACCTCCTGACCGAGGCCGCGGCCCTCGCCCGTTCGGCAGGCGTGCGGCTGCATACCCATCTCGCGGAAACCCTTGACGAGCAGGACTTCTGCCACGAGCGGTTCGGCTGCACCCCGGTGCAGTACATGGAGCAACTCGGCTGGGTGGGCCCCGACGTCTGGTACGCGCATGCCGTCCACCTGGACGACGTCGCGATCGCCGCGATGGCAGGCACCGGAACCGGGGCAGCCCACTGCCCCACGTCCAATGCGCGCCTCGGCGCCGGGATCGCCCGCGCCAAGGACCTCCACGCGGCGGGGGTTCCTCTGGGGCTCGGCGTCGACGGCGCCGCCAGCAACGAGGCGTGCAACATGCTCGAGGAGGCCCGGCACGCCGTGCTGTTCGCGCGGGCCCGCGGCGGCCCGGGCGAGATGACGGTGCGCACCGCCCTCGAACTCGCCACGCGCGGCGGGGCCCGGGTACTCGGCAGGGAGGACGAACTCGGCACTCTCGAGCCCGGCAAACTGGCCGACCTCGCATTGTGGCGGGTCGACACCCTCGCACATTCCGGCATCACCGATCCGGTGGCGGCGCTCGTACTCGGAGTCACACCGCCGCTGGAGTTGCTTCTGGTGAACGGGCGAGCCGTCGTCGAGCGTGGGAGAGTGATCACCGTGAACGAGGAGAACGTCGCCGCGGAGGTCGAGCAGGCCCACCGGGCCCTGGTGCGTAAGGCGGGGTGAGTCGATGGATCTGTCGTTCGTGACGGAACTCTCGGCCCCGCGCAGCCGTGACGACCTACCCGCCCCGGAACCCGGAACGGCATTCCTGGCGGGCGGCACCTGGCTGTATTCGGAACCGCAGCCGACGGTCACCCGGCTGGTGGACCTGACCACCCTCGACTGGCCTGCGATCACCGTCCACGACGACGGACTCGAGCTCGCCGCGACGTGCACCATCGAGAACCTCTGCAACGCACCGTTTCCCGCGGAGTGGACGGCGGCGAGCCTGTTCCGGCCGTGCGCCGAGTCCCTGGTCGCGTCGTGGAAGATCTGGCACACCGCGACCGTCGGCGGCAACCTGGCGCTGGCGCTCCCGGCCGGGGCGATGATCACCCTGTGTTGCACCCTCGACGCCGAACTCCTGATCTGGACCGCCGACGGGGGTGAACGCCGGGTTCCGGTCGACCGATTCGTCACCGATGCCGGTCGCACGGTGCTCGGAGCCGGTGACCTGATCCGCAGCATCCACCTCCCCGCCGCCGCGTTGCGGGGCCGCACGTCGCTGCGCAAGATCGCGTACTCGCCGCTCGGACGGTCCGGCGCCCTGCTGGCCGGACGGGTCGACGTGGACGGTTTCGCGTTGACCGTCACCGCGTCGACCGTCCGCCCGTTCGTCCTCCGCTTCCCCACCGTTCCCGGTCCCGACGTGTTGAGCGAGTCTCTGTCGGAACGGATCTCCCCCGACGACTACCTGACCGACGCGCACGGCGCCGCAGACTGGCGTCGGCACGTCACGGGAGTCCTCGCCGAGGAGATCAGGAGGGAGCTGGAATGAAGTTGACGGTCGACGGACAGTCGGTGGATGCAGACCCACGGCCTGGTCAGTGCCTGCGCACCTTCCTGCGGGAGCAGCAGCGGTTCGCGGTCAAGAAGGGCTGCGACGCCGGCGATTGCGGCGCCTGTTCCGTACTGCTCGACGGCGCCCCGGTGCACTCGTGTGTGGTGCCGGCGCACCGCGCCGAGAACCGCGAGGTGACGACCGCGGCCGGTCTCGGCAGTCCCGATCGACTCCACCCCGTGCAGCAGCGGTTCGTCGACGCGGCCGGCTTCCAGTGCGGGTTCTGCACCCCCGGGATGGTGGTGACCGCGTCCGCGCTGGACTCCGGCCAACGCGCCGACCTGCCGCGCTCACTGAAGGGGAATCTGTGCCGCTGCACCGGCTATCGCGCCATTCGCGACGCCGTCGGCGGCGTGTGCACCACCGAATCGGACAGTGCCGGTGAGTCGTTCGGCCGCTCCATTCCCGCGCCCGCCGCCGCCCGGGTGGTGTGCGGCGCCGAGCCCTTCACACTGGATCTGGCCGTCGAGGGCCTGACGCACATCCAGATCCTCGGCAGCCCGCATGCGCACGCCCGCATCACCCGACTCGACACCTCCGCCGCGGAGAGGCTGCCCGGCGTCCACGCGGTGCTCACCCACCGCGACAGTCCCGACGTCGCCTTCTCCACGGCCCGCCACGAGTTCCGCACCGACGACCCCGACGACACCTACGTGTTCGACACGATCCTCCGGTTCCGGGGGCAACGGGTCGCGGCCGTCGTCGCCGACTCCGTCGACATCGCCCGGCGCGCAGTGGAATTGATCGACGTGGAGTATGAAGTACTGGAACCGGTCTTCGATCCCGACCTGGCACGCCGCCCCGGCGCCCCCGTGCTGCACGGCGACAAGGGCGCCGATGCCCGGATCGCGGACCCGGCCCGGAACCTGGTGGCCGAGGTCCACGGCGAAGTCGGCGACCTCGCCGCCGGGCTCGCGGCGGCGCGGGACACGGGCGCCGTGGTGGAGGGCACGTGGCAGACGCAACGCGTGCAGCACGCGCATCTCGAAACCCACTCGGCCATCGGCTGGCTCGACTCCGACGGGCGGCTCACCCTCCGCAGCAGCACCCAGGTGCCCTTCCTCGTCCGCGACGAACTCGCCCACCTGTTCTCGCTCGACCGCTCACAGGTCCGGGTGTTCACCGCCCGCATCGGGGGCGGCTTCGGCGCCAAACAGGAAATGCTGGTCGAGGATCTCGTCGCCCTCGCCGTTCTGCGCACCGGCAGACCGGTGCAGTACGAGTTCACCCGCTCCGACCAGTTCACTATCGCCCCGTGCCGGCATCCCATGCGCGTGTCGGTGAAGGTCGGGGCCGACGGCGACGGAAAGCTGACGGCGCTCGCCGTCGACGTGCTCTCGGACGCCGGTGCGTACGGCAATCATTCGGTGGGCGTGATGTTCCACGGCTGCAGCGAATCCGTTGCGCTGTATCGATCGCCGAACAAGCGGGTGGACGCCCAGGCCGTCTACACCAACAACCTGCCGTCCGGGGCGTTCCGCGGCTACGGTCTGGGCCAGGTCATCTTCGCGGTGGAATCCGCGCTCGATCAGCTGGCGACGCAGCTGGGCGTCGATCCGTTCGAACTGCGCCGCCGCAACGTGGTCGTCCCGGGTGACGACTTCGTCGATGCCGAAGTGGAGCGCGGCGACCTCACGTACGGCAGTTACGGACTCGACCAATGCCTCGACCTGGCCGAGGCCGCACTGCGCCGCGGCAACGACGTGCCCCCGCCGGACGGCCCGCAGTGGCGGGTCGGTGAGGGCATGGCGGCGTCGATGATCGCGACCATTCCGCCGCGGGGGCACTTCGCGGACGTGTCCTGCACCCTCGTCGAGGGCGGCCGGTACGAACTTCGGGTGGGCACCGCGGAGTTCGGCAACGGCACCACCACCGTCCACGCCCAGCTCGCCGCGTCCGCGTTGGGCACCACCGCCGACCGGATCACCGTGCTGCAATCCGACACCGACGTCGCCGGGCACGACACCGGCGCGTTCGGTTCGGCGGGCACGGTGGTCGCCGGTAAGGCGGTGCATCTTGCGGGAACCCGGTTGCGGGAGCAGCTGTTCGAGGTCGCTCGCCGCGTGGCGGGTGCCGCCGAGGACGCCGACTGCGCGCTGACACCCGACGCGGTCGAGGTCGCCGGGCGGGTCGTCGAACTCGACAAGCTGGTGCCCGAGGGACCGATCCGCGCCGAGGGCAGGCACGACGGTACCCCCCGCTCGGTGGTGTTCAACGTGCACGCGTTCCGGGTGGCGGTCGACACCGTCACCGGGGAGGTCCGGATCCTGCAGTCCATCCAGGCGGCGGATGCCGGCACGGTCCTCAACCCGCAGCAGTGCCGCGGGCAAGTCGAGGGCGGTGTCGCGCAGGCGATCGGCAGCGCACTGTACGAGGAGATCCTGCTCGACGGCGCCGGGACCGTGCTCAACCCGCAACTCCGGAATTATCACCTTCCGCAGCTCGTGGACGTGCCGGACACCGAGGTCTACTTCGCGGACACCTACGACGAACTGGGCCCGCACGGCGCCAAGTCGATGAGCGAGTCACCGTACAACCCGGTCGCCCCCGCCCTGGCCAATGCGATCGCGGACGCCACCGGCGCCCGGCTTCGGCGGATCCCGATGACCCCCGCCGCCGTCTGGCGTGCGCTCCCGCGCCCGTGAGTACTTGTTAACGTCCCGCGGTTAATAAGTACTCACGGGGCGAGGTGCTCGCGCAGCGCTCTTACTAGCGGACGCTGCCCCTTGACCAGCTTCGTCTCGGCGACGCTCGCCGGGAACCAGCGGGCGTCGTCGACCTCGGGGAACTGTTGACGCTTCCCCGACCGCGGCGGCCACTCCAGTTCGAACGTGTTGCTCTTCACGAACGTGACGTCCTCGCTCACCTCGGCCGCGTAGACGGTGATCAGCTTGCGTGAGGGCTGCCGGAATTCGCCGAGCAGCTCGTACTCGACGGCCGGCGGCGGCGCGCCGATCTCTTCCTCGAACTCACGCAGCGCGGCCTTGTAGGGGTCTTCGCCCTCGACGTACTCACCCTTGGGGATCGACCACGCGGCCTCGTCCTTACGCGCCCAGAACGGGCCACCCATGTGCACGATCCACAACTGGAGCACCCCCGCATCGTCGGTGCGATACAGGAGCACTCCAGCGCTGGTGACGGTCATGGACCCAGGTTAGGCTGCGGCATCCTCTCGCTGGTCGCGCAGCTCGGCAGGTTCGATTTCCTGGGCGTAGTGGAAGTGCGGGCGGCGGTGTCCGAGGAACGAACCGCACCACGACATCACCGCGACGTACCGGTTGCGGAATCCGACCAGGTAGACGAGGTGCACGGCGAGCCACAGGAACCAGGCGAGCACACCGGTCAGCTCGACCTTGCCGACGCGGGTGATCGCACGGAACCGGTTGATGATCGCCATGCTGCCCTTGTCGCGGTACGTGAACGGCGTTCCGAGGGCGCGTTTCCCGGTGATGATGGCCGCGACGTGCCGTCCACCCTGCATCGCGAACGGCGACTGCGCGGGCAGATTGTTCAGCGACGCCATGTCGCCGATCGCGTAGATGTCGTCGTAGCGACCCACCGTGAGGTCCTCGTCGACCAGCAGACGGCCTCCGCGGCCGGTCTCGCAGCCGGTCCGGTCCGCGAGCACCGCTGCGAAGTCGTTGGCCTGGATGCCCGCCGACCAGATGATCGTGTCCGCCGTGAGGCGCTTCTCGAAGCCGGTGCTCGGCGACGACAGGGTGGCACCGTGTTCGTCGATGTCGGTCACCATCGTGCCCAGCACCACCTCGACACCCGCCTTCTCCAGCGAGTCCTGCGTGTACTTGCTGAGCTTGCCGCCGAACACGGGCAGCGTCTCCCCCGCACCCTCGACGAGGGTGACGGTGACGTCTTCGGACGTGATGTCGCGGAGCGACTTCTCGAAGTAGCGGCCCGCCAGTTCCTTGATCTGACCTGCCAGTTCGACACCGGTCGGACCGGCACCGATCACGATGAAGTGCAGCAGGTCGCGGCGACGCTCCGGGTCCGAGGTAGTGTGCGCCTCCTCGAAGCAGCGGACGATCTGCCTGCGCAGCCGGTCGGCGTCGGCGACGGTCTTGAGCGCGTACGTGACCTCGGCGAACTCGTCGTGGCCGAAGTAGGCCTGCCGGGCGCCGGTCGCGGCGATCAGGCTGTCGTAACCGATCGTGTGGCTCACCCCGCCGGCCTCGTAGACGACCTCTTTCTTGTCCGGGTCGACGTCGACGACGCGGCCGAGCCGGACGTCACCGCTGGGGTACTTCGCGAGGATCGCGCGGATGGACGGGGCGATCTCGCCGGGCGAGATGACACCGGTGGCGACCTGGTACAGAAGGGGCTGGAACAGATGCTCGGTGGTCTCGGAAATCAGCACGAAAGGCGTGCCTGCCTTGCCGAGCTTCTTCGCCGCCGCGAGGGCGCCGAATCCCGATCCCACGATGACGACCTGTGTGCGATCCACCGAAAACCTCCTACTGCTTCTGGCGTCTACTTAGCGCCGCGTATGAGCTCCACATTAGGGATCGACCATTGTTAATCGCCAGTAAGCTGGGGAAATCGAAATTGTGTTATCTCGATTGCTCATAAGTCTTCACGGAAGGACGTAACCTCAGGTCATGGAGTTCCGACAGCTTCGCTACTTCCTCGCGGTCGGCGAGGAGGGCAGTTTCTCGCGCGCGGCGCAACGCTGCTTCATCTCCCAGTCCGCGATCAGCCACCAGATCGCGAAGCTCGAACACGAGTTGGGCACCACCCTCCTGGAGCGGTCGACGCGCGCCACGCGGTTGACCGCGGCCGGCGAACGGCTGATGCCCATCGCGGCCGAGATGATGGGCCTCGAGGCCCGCGCGCTGTCGGTGGGACTCGATCCCCGCAACCGGCTCCGCATCAGCGCGAGCATGAGCTTCGCAACCCAGAGCCTCGAGGCGATATCGGCTGTCCGCGAAGACTTCCCACAGCTCGACATCGAATTCGTCATCAAGGACTTCACCGACCGGATGACCGCCGTCGCGTCGGGGGACGCCGATCTCGCACTCATCCGCGGCGGCGTCGACCGGCCGGGGCTCGAAACCGTGGAATTCGGGCTCGAAGACCTGGTGATCGTCACGTCGAGCAAACACCCGCTGGCGGGGGTCTCGACCGTCGACCTGAGCGAACTGGCACCGTACCCCCTGCTGCTACCGCCACGCAGCAGTCAGATCCTGATCCACACCGTGGTCGAGGACGCGTTCCGGCAGGTCGGGCAGCGGGTCATGCTCGGACCGTCGATCCCCAGCGACCACACCGCGACCCTCGACGTACTGACGACGCCGCGGTCGTGGACGGTGCTGTACGCGGACACCGCCGATGCGACTCCCCGCCGCGGGCTGAGCTTCCTGCGCGAGGCGCACGACCGACTGCGCATCCCGGTGTGCGGGGTCGTCCGGAGCGGAACGGCGACGAGACCCGAACTCACCCACCTGTTCCGCGCGCTCGCACAGTCGATCGCCGGGTCCCGCGGATCGGCCGAAACCTAGGCGTCGATCAGTCCGTGCCGGTCCACCCACGTGAGCACGTGGTCGAGCATCGTGTCGGGAACCTCGAGCTGCGGGGTGTGCCCCACGTTTCCGAGAATCACGCTGTCCCACCGCGGGTTTGCCGTTGCCACCTTGCGGGCCGCCGCGACCGGGACCAGTCGGTCGCGGTCGCCGTGGAGCAGGAGAACGGGTTGTGCGATCGACCGCATGGTGTCGAGGTATCGGCGCGGGCGAGCCAGGACCCGCATGAGGGACCGGCTGGCCTGAAGGAACGCCGCATCCTCGGACGGCAGCCCGCGCCGGTATCCCGCGAGAGCCGCTGCGGCGTCGAGGGAATCTTCCGACGCCCGGCTCGGCTCGGCGAAGCACAGGTCGATCATCCGCTGGACCAACTGCCGGTCCGTCAACTTCCTGCTCGAGTACTGCAGGAACCGCTCCCCCACGAACGGCGTGAAGTACATCGCGAACTGCGCGGCGATCCGTGGGTCCGGGATCCGTTGCGCAACAGGCAGTGCGGGATCGACGAGAACCAGCGCCGAGACCATCTCGGGGTGCGCCGCCGTCTCGAACAGCGAGATCATGCCGCCCATCGAGTTGCCCATCAGGATCACGGGACCGCCGACGACGTCACGGAGGAAGCGATGCAGCACCTTCGCATTGGCGCCCACCCCCGTCCGGCGGCGCCCGGACGGACTGAGCCCGAAGCCGGGGAGATCCACGGTCAGCACCCGGGTGCGCTCCGCGAGGACCGGTGCGATCCGGACCCAGTTGAGATGCGAGCCGCCGAGTCCGTGAACCATCACCACGGGAGGAGATCCGGTGTCGGCACCGTATTCGACCCAGTGGACGGGACCGTCGAGGTCGACGACGCTGCCGGAGCCGCCCCACTGCTGCGCGAACTCCTGCCGGGAAGGTTCGCCGACTCTGTTCGGATCCACCATGTGTCCGTCCGTTCCGACTGTTGGCGTGTCGAGGCCACCGGCCAGTCTACGGTGCAGTTCGCGACGTGGGAGCGAAGCATGGATCGACCGCGACGTCGTCATCGCCGGGCCGGCGGGCAAGTACCCCGGCATCACCGCCGAGGACTACCTCTACCAGCGCGTCGACGCGAACTTCGCCGAGGAAAAGTATGTTGAACGCATGCAGCGCGGACCAGTGAGACCACGATGACGATCGGGGGCGTGCTGCTCGCCGCCGGGGCCGGTTCGCGCATGGGCATGCCCAAGGCTCTCGTCGTCGGCGCGGACGGAGAACCGTGGCTCGCGCGCGGAGTGCGAGTGCTGTCGGAGGCGGGATGTGAGCCCACCGCCGTGGTGCTCGGTGCCCGCGCCGAGGAGGCCGAGGACCTACTGCCGGGCGGTGTCCCCGTCACCGTCGGGATCGCGGAGGACTGGCAGTCGGGGCTGTCCGCCTCCCTGCGCCGGGGGCTGGAGGTCGCGGCAACGTTCGACGACGTCGATGCCGTCGTCATCACCCTCGTCGACCTCCCCGACCTCGGCGCCGACGCAATCCGGCGGGTGGCGTCGGTGCCGCCCGGCGACGCCCGAGCGTCGCTGCGTCAGGCTCACTACTCCGGCCGTCCGGGCCACCCCGTGCTGATCGGCCGGGACCACTGGCTCCCGTTGCGGCGCAGCCTCACCGGCGACTCCGGTGCACGCACGTACCTCGGGGCACACGGCGCCGACACGGTCGACTGCTCCGACCTGGGGTCGGGACGCGACGTCGATTCGCCGCGCGAACTCCCCTAGCCCTCTGGACGAACGGGACGCTCGTTCGATCCGACGCAACGGGCGTCCCGTTGGCCCGGCGGAGGTGGGTATACGCCGCGACGTGATCGGCAGACAATGGAGTCATGTCACTGGAAACGAACAAGGAATTGATCCGGCGTTTCTACACCGAGATCGACGCAGGCAACATCGACGCACTGGACGAACTCGTCGACGAGAATTACCTCGACCATTCACCGCCGCCGTTTCCCGGCCTCGAAGCACCGGGGCGCGAGGGACTGAAACAGGTGTTCCGGTTGTTCTGGGAGGCCACACCGGGGACGCACCTGATCGAGGATCAGGTGGCCGAGGGCGACAAGGTCGTCACCCGGCTGCTGTGTGCCGGAACGCAGACGGGTGATCTGCCCGGAATTCCCGCGACGGGGAACCGCATGGAAATGACCGCCACCGTCATCCACCGCATCGAAAATGGGCGGATTGCGGAGAAGTGGTCGGACAAGGACGTCCTCGCCATGCTCCAGCAGTTGGGGGTGATCCCTGTCGCGGGGCGGTGACCGTCGCCCTCAGCGGCTGACGGCCTTCTTGTAGCGCCGGATCGCGAACGGCACGAAGATCACCAGCAGCACCGCCGACCATGCCAGTGAGGCGATGATCGGGTGCTGCAACGGCCACGCGTCGGGAACGGTCATGTCCGGGTTGGTGTTTCCGAACAGTTCCCGCACGGCCTGCGTCACCGCGGACACCGGATTCCATTCCGCGATCACCTTCAGCGGACCGGGCAGGTTGGTGGTCTCGACGAACGTGTTCGCGATGAACGAGAGCGGAAAGATGACGATGAAGCTGGCGTTGTTGAACACCTCCGGTGTCCGGATCCACAGGCCGACCACCGCCATCACCCACGACAGCGCGTAGGCGAACAACAGCAGGAGCAGGTAGCCGAGCAGCGCTTCGCCGAGACTCGAGTGGATGCGCCACCCGATGATGAGACCCGTCAGTGACATCACGATGAGGCTGACGATGTTGATCAGGACGTCGGTGGAGGTGCGGCCGAGGAGGACGGCGGACGGGGCCATCGGCAGCGACCGGAACCGGTCGATGATCCCCTTCTGCAGATCCTCGACCATCCCGAGACCCGTCCACGTGGCCCCGAAGATGACTGTTTGCGTGAATATCCCAGCGATCAGGAACTCCCGGTAGGACATCCCGGGAACCTGGATAGCACTACCGAACACGTACGCGAACAGCAGCACGAACATGATCGGCGACAACGTGGTGAACACGATGAGGTCGGGGACGCGCTTGATCTTGATCATGTTGCGCTTGGCGATCGTGAGCCCGTCCGCGAGCGCGGTGTGCACGGACGCGGTCTGTGGGGCGCTCATGAGACGTGCTCCTCTTCGGCTTCGTGTCCGGTCAGGGTGAGGAAGACGTCGTCCAGGGTCGGTCTGCGCMGACCGACGTCGAATACCTTCACTCCTCGATTGGAGAGTCGGCCCAGCGCCTCGACGAGGGCGTCCGCACCGCCGGTCACCGGCACCGTGACCCGGCGGACGTTCTCCTCCACCAGGATGTCCCCGGCGGCGAGCGGGGCCAGTTCGTCGCGCACGACGGAGAGTTCGATGCCCTCCCGGACGCTCAACTCGATGCGCTCACCGCCCACGCGGTCCTTCAATTCGTCGGCGGTTCCGCGGGCGATGACCGAACCGTGGTCGATGACGGCGATCTGGTCGGCGAGGCGCTCGGCTTCTTCCATGTACTGGGTGGTCAGGAGAAGCGTGGTG
Source organism: Rhodococcus sp. P3_B8 (assembly GCF_056402775.1). NCBI lineage: Bacteria > Bacillati > Actinomycetota > Actinomycetes > Mycobacteriales > Nocardiaceae > Rhodococcus > Rhodococcus sp. P3_B8. Next base: position 23,261 of record NZ_JBFUGT010000019.1, on the reverse strand, counting down.
CCCCTGGCTACCAGATTGTCGATGACGTCCCACAGCGCCAGCCGGGCGCGGGGGTCGAGCCCGGTGGTCGGTTCGTCCAGGAACAACACTTCCGGCTCGGCGACGAGCGCTCCCGCGAGGTCGAGCCGACGACGCATGCCACCCGAGTAGCCCTTCACGGGACGATCTCCCGCCTCGACCAGATCGAACTGTTCGAGCAGTTCACGGGCGCGCGCCTTACTGCGTTTGCCCCCGAGGTGGTAGAGCCGCCCGACCATCTCGAGGTTCTCGAACCCGGTGAGGTACTCGTCGACGGCGGCGTACTGACCCGACGCCCCGATCCGGGACCGGAGCACCCGCGCGTCGTGGACGACGTCGAGACCGGCCACCTCCGCCCGGCCGGCATCCGGGACGAGAAGGGTGGTGAAGACCCGGACCGCGGTCGTCTTGCCGGCGCCGTTCGGGCCGAGCAGCGCCATCACCGTTCCCGACGGGACCGCGAGGTCGACCCCGTCCAGTGCCGTGACCTTGCCGTACTTCTTGACCAGACCCTCTGCCGTTATCGCATCGACCATCAGAAGTTCCCATCCGTTGGCGTGTGGAACCAGTGTGACTCGAGGCACCGACAGGTTGCAGGGAATATTCGACGTTCCCGGCGGGCCCGGTGCGGCGGTAGTCTGAAATCCGAGCAGGTCAGCGCGCAGATCTTCGGCAGGAGACAGTGATGTCCGACGCGGCGTCGGAACTCCGGACGGGCCGTGCGGCCTTCGAACGACGAGACTGGCGCGACACCTACGCCCGACTGTCGGGCGCCGACCGGCAGGACCCGCTGTCCGGTGATGACCTCGAACTGGTCGCCACCGCCGCCTACCTGCTCGGTGACGACGACGCCAGCACCGAATGGTGGGAACGGGCGGTGCACGAGTGGGCCCGCGCGGGTCGGCCGGTGCGCTCCGCGCGGTGCGCGTTCTGGCTCTCGTTCGTCCTGATCATGCGGGGCGAGCAGGCGCGCGGTGGCGGCTGGCTGAGCAAGGCCCAGCGACTGCTGGACACCGCGGGCGTCGATTGCGCCGAGCGGGGCTACCTGCTGGTGCCGCAGGGACTGCAACGGATCGACGCCGGTGACGGCAAGGCCGCCCACGACATCTTCCGTGCGATCACGGAGGCAGGCACCCGGTTCGCCGACCCGGATCTGACGACGCTCGGGGTGCTGGGCACCGGCCATTCGCTCGTCCTGCTGGGGGAGGTGGCCGACGCGGTGTCGGCGTTCGACGAGGCGATGGTCGGGGTGACGTCCGACGAGGTGTCCCCGGTGGTGGCGGGGATCGTGTACTGCGCCGTGATCGAGCAGTGCCAGAACATGTGCGATCTCCGCCGGTCCCGGGAATGGACTGTGGCGCTGGAGGAGTGGTGCTCTTCGCAACCCGACCTCGTCCCCTACCGCGGTCAGTGCCTCGTCCACCGCGCCGAGATCCTGCAACTGCAGGGCGAGTGGCCCACGGCGATGGATTCGGCGCGGCGGGCGCACGAGCGGCTCGCCTCGCATGCCGCGGCCGGGTCCGCCGCCTACGTGATGGCCGACCTCCACCGCCTGCGCGGCGAGGTCGCCCAGGCCGAGAAGTTGTTTCTGGAGGCGAACCGCTGGGGCAGGCGGCCGCAGCCCGGACTCGCGCTGCTGCGGATGGCGCAGGGGCGGGTCGGCAGCGCGGTCGCCTCGATCCGCTGCGCGGTGGACGAGTCCACCGGCGCGGTGGAACGCGCCCGGCTGCTGCCCGCCTGCGTGGACATCCTGCTCGCCGCCGGCGACGTCCCGGCGGCTCGCACCGCAGCCGACGAACTCGACTCGATCGCAACACGATTCGCGATACCCTACCTGTGTGCTCTGTCCGCTCAGGCGTCGGGGTCGGTGCTGCACGCCGAAGGACGGGGTAGCGACGCGCTGACCGTTCTGCGCGACGCGTGGCGGCGCTGGCAGGACATCGGCGCGCCGTACGAGTGTGCGCGAGTCCGGGAGTCGGTCGCGCTGGTGTGCCGCGACCTGGGTGACGACGACACCGCGCAGATGGAGCACGACCTCGCGTCCGCCACCTACCGGCAACTGGGTGCGGTCCCGGACCTCGAGCGACTGCGGGCGGAGTTCCGCCCCGACCCGACGGTCAGCACTCCCCTGACTCCGCGTGAAGTGTGCGTGCTCCGCCTCGTGGCGGCAGGCAAGAGCAACCGGGCGGTGGCGACGGAACTGTTCCTCAGCGAGAAGACGGTCGCGCGGCACCTGAGCAACATCTTCCTCAAGCTGGGGATCTCGTCGCGGTCCGCGGCCACGGCCTATGCCTACGAGCATCGCCTCGTCGGCCCGTCTGCATGAAAGTACCCATACGGTCGTACGTATCTGCGCCATTCTCCCGACGCGCCGAGATCGGCCCGGTCATAGCGTTGAGCACGACCACCGATCACCCGAGGGAAGAAGACAGACGATGTCCACAGAACACTTCGACACTATCGTGATCGGCGCCGGACAGGCCGGCCTCGCCACCGGATACCACCTCACACGATGCGGGCAGCGATTCGTGATCCTCGACGCCCACGACCGCGTCGGGGACGTGTGGCGGGAGCGATTCGACTCGCTCCGGCTCTACAGTCCCGCCCGGTACGACGGCCTGCCAGGCTGGGGAATTCCCGCCCCGGCTTGGTCCTGGCCCGGGAAGGACGAGGTCGCCGACTACTTCGAGGCGTACGCGCAGCGATTCGCACTGCCGATCCGGACCGGCACCACCGTCGACGGCCTGTCCCGTGCCGGCGACCGATACGTCGTCACGGCCGGGACGGACCGATTCGAGGCCGACAACGTCGTCGTCGCCTCCGGAACGTGGCAGTCCCCGGTCCTCCCGGATCTCGCCGAGCGTCTCGACCCCCGGATCCGGCAACTGCATTCGAGCGACTACCGCAATCCCTCCCAACTGCAGGACGGGCCGGTGCTGGTGGTCGGGTGCAGCCACTCCGGCGCGGACATCGCGCTGGAAGTCTCCCGTTCGCATCGCACCACGATCTGCGGGCCCGTCCGCGGGGAGGTGCCGTTCGACCTCGAGGGGCGCCTCGCCCACATCGCGATCCCGATCATGTGGTTCATGGCCAATCACGTTCTGACGGAACGCACACCCGTCGGCCGGAAGATGCGCACCCACGTCCGTTCGGGTGGCGGACCACTCCTGCGGGTCAAACGGGCCGACCTGGCCGCCGCTCGTGTGGAGCACTTCCCCGCGAAGGTCACCGGTGTCCACGACGGCAGACCGGTCCTCGACGACGGCACCGCACTCGACGTCCGCAACGTCATCTGGTGCACCGGGTTCCGCAAGGACACGTCGTGGATCCAGATCCCCGTCACCGGATCGGACGGGTGGCCCGAGCAGTCCCGCGGAGTGTCGCCGGACCATCCGGGACTGTATTTCGTGGGGCTGCCGTTCCTGCAGGCGTTCGCCTCGATGCTCACCGGCGGGGTGGGCAGGGATGCCGGGTATGTCGCGAAACACATTGCGCGCAGACAGACTCGGGCCGGACTCAGGCCGTCAGCACCAACCCTGACGTAGGCACACCGGTCCCGGCGGTGACGAGGACGTTCTGCACGCCGGAGACCTGATTCACGGACGTGCCGCGGATCTGACGCACACCCTCGGCGATGCCGTTCATCCCGTGGATGTAGGCCTCGCCGAGCTGGCCTCCGTGGGTGTTGAGCGGCAGACTGCCGTCGAGGTCGATGGCACCGTCGGCGATGAAGTCCTTGGCCTCGCCGCGGCCGCAGAAGCCGAGTTCTTCGAGCTGCATCAATACGTATGGGGTGAAGTGGTCGTAGAGGACGGCCAGATCCATGTCCTGCGGTCCGAGCCCGGCCTGATCCCACAGCTGCCTGCCGACCAACTCCATCTCGGGCAGTCCCGCGAGCTCCGGGCGGTAGTAGCTGGTCATGATGTACTGGTCGCTGYCGCTCCCCTGGGCCGCCGCGGCGATCACGGCCGGCTTCTGCTTCAGATCCTTCGCCCGCTCCGGTGACGTGACCACGATCGCGATGCCGCCGTCGGACTCCTGGCAGCAGTCGAGCAGGTGCAGGGGCTCGGCGATGAATCGGGAGTTCTGGTGGTCCTCGAGGGTGATCGGCTTGCCGTAGAAGAAGGCGTTCGGATTGGTGGCGGCGTGCTTGCGGTCGGTGACCGCGACCCGTCCGAAATCCTCGCTCGTGGCGCCGTATTCGTGCATGTACCGCTGGGCGACCATCGCGACGAACGCCGCCGGCGTCGACAGGCCGTGCGGGTAGGAGAACGCGTTGTCGGTACCCGACGAGTTCACCTGCTGCACCAGACCGGAGTTCACCTGCCCGAACCGCATTCCCGACCGCTCGTTGAACGCCCGGTACGCCACCACCACGTCGGCGACGCCGGTGGCCACGGCCATCGCCGCCTGCTGCACGGTCGCGCACGCCGCACCGCCGCCGTAGTGGATGCGGCTGAAGAACTTCAGGTCCGGAATCCCGACCGAACGGGCCACGGCCGCTTCGGTGTTGGTGTCCATCGTGAAGGATGTCAGGCCGTCGACGTCCGCGGGGGTCAGCCCGGCGTCGTCGAGCGCCGCCGTGACCGCCTCTGCCGCCAGCCGCAATTCGCTGCGGCCCGAATTCTTCGAGAAGTCCGTGGCGCCGATACCGGCGATGGCAGCCTTGCCCGACAGCCCGCTCATGCACCCGCTCCGTTCGTGCGTCCGTCCAGGACGAGGGTCACCTTCGACGTGATGTGGTCGCCGAGACCGTTCTTCCCGACGACGTCCAGCGTGACGACGCCGTCGTCCATCGCCGCCACCGTGCCGCTCAGGGTGAGGGTGTCGTACGCGTACCACGGAACGCCGAGGCGCAACGCGATCGACTTGATCACCGCGTTCGGCCCCGCCCAGTCGGTGACGAACCGCTGCACCAGACCCGTGTCGGTGAGGATGTTGACGAAGATGTCCTTCGACCCGCGTTGCTGCGCCAGGTCGCGGTCGTGGTGGACGTCCTGGAAGTCGCGTGTCGCCAATGCGGCCGAGACGACGAACGTCGGGTCGCCGGTCACGGTCAATTCCGGAAGCGTCGTTCCCACCGCGACATCGAGTGTGGACGTCATGACTGCTCCTTCGCTCCGCGCTGCCACGCGTACAGGGTCCACGGCGTGCCGCCCGTCTCGTCGTCGCCCGGGAAGTCGAGGTAGATCGCCTCCACCGGCATCCCGACCGTCACCTCGGCGGGGTCGACGCCGCGCAGCTCACCGAGCATGCGGACGCCTTCCTCCAGTTCGACCAGCGCCACCACGAACGGCAGCGAGCGTCCCGGCACCTTCGGCGCGTGGTGGACCACGTAACTGAACACGGTGCCGCGACCCGACGCGACGACGTAGTCCGTCGTCTCCGTCTTGTCCTTCCACAGCGCGGGCACCGGTGGGTGCTGCAGCGATCCGTCCTCACGCTGCTGGATCCGCAACTCGTGCGCGGCCACCCCGTCCCAGAAGAACTGGGTGTCCTGTGAGGCGCTGGGCCGCATCAGCTTGGTGGGGTCCAGATCGTCGAAAGATGCACCCTGGCCGTTCGCCGACTGTGACGCCGGTTCAGCGGGTTTGGGCGCGAACTTCAGGATGCGGAACAGCATCTCGGCGACGACCTCGCCGGTGCCGTCGTCGCCGGCGACCCGCCACAGGCTGCGGGTGGTGAAGAACCACCCCTCACCGAGGCCCGTCTTCTTCGGACCCACGAGATCCTCGAGGGTCGTGGTGATGGTGACCTCCTCACCGACCCTCAGGTAGCGGTGGTAGATCTGATCGCAGTTGGTGGCGACGACGGACGTGAACCCGGCCTCGTCGAGGATCGTCGTCATGCGGCCGAGCGGGTCGTCGGGTTGCCGAACGGCGTTCAGCCCCTGCATCGTCCACACCTGCGCCATCGCGGGCGGGGCCACGATGCCGTCGTGTCCCGCTGCCCGCGCCGCCGCCTCGTCGACGTAGATCGGATTCCGGTCGCCGATCGCCTCCACCCAGTTGCGGATCATCGGCAGATTGATCGGGTCACGCCCGAGGCGAGGAGCGCTCGGGCCCGCCGACCGGACCTCGTCCGCGGCAGCGAGAATCTGTTCGGAACTCATTTCGCGCGGCGCTCCTATCGCGGGACTCGGGGAAGTTTCAGACCGGCTGTCGCGATCAGCTCACGCATCACCTCGTTGACACCGCCACCGAAGGTGATGACGAGGTTGCGCTTCACCTGCATGTCGAGCCACCTCATGAGGTCGGCGGTCTCCGGCTCGGACGGGTCGCCGTAGCGTCCGACGATCTCCTCGACGAGCCTGCCGATGCGCTGAATACGTTCGGTGGCGAACACTTTCGTCGCGGACGCGTCGGCGATGTCGACGGCGTCCGCCTCACTCGACGCCACCTGCCAGTTGAGTAGTTCGTTGAGGCGGAACGTCGCGTGGATCTCGCCGAGCGCGCGCCGCACGTCCGGCTCGTCGAGCAGGTCGTGCGCGACGGCCCAGTTGCGGATGCGGTCGTAGAGACCGCCCACCCGGCCGGCCGGTCCGAGCATGACGCGTTCGTGGTTGAGCTGGGTGGTGATCAGTCGCCAGCCCTGATTCTCCTCACCGACCAGCATGTCCGCGGGAACCCGGACGTCGGAGTAGTAGGTGGCGTTCACGTGATGTGCACCGTCGCACGTGATGATCGGCGTCCAGCTGTAGCCCGGGTCCTTGGTGTCCATGATCAGGATGGAGATGCCGCGGTGACGCGAATCCGCCGAACCCGTGCGGACGGCGAGCCACAGGTAGTCGGCGTCGTGACCGCCGGTGGTGAAGATCTTCTGCCCGTTGACGACGTACTCGTCACCCACGCGCACGGCTGTGGTCCGCAGCGCCGCGAGGTCGGTGCCCGCTTCCGGTTCGGTGTAGCCGATCGCGAAGTGCACCTCGCCGGCCAGGATCGCGGGAAGGAATTTGCGCTTCTGCTCCTCGGTCCCGTACTTCTGCAGCGTCGGACCCACCGTCTGCAACGTGACCGCGGGCAGCGGCACGTCGGCGCGGGTCGCCTCGTTGACGAAGATCTGCTGCTCGATCTCGCCGAAACCGCGGCCTCCGAACTCCACCGGCCAGCCCACCCCGAGCCAGCCGTCCTTGCCCATCCGGCGGATGACCTCGCGGTAGGTGCTGCCATGGCGCTCCGTGCGCATCACCTCGGCCTCGGCCGGCGAGATCAGCCCGGAGAAGTAGCGCCGGAGTTCCGCTTGCAGCTCACGCTGCTCGTCGGTCAGATCGATGAACACCGGGCCCCCACGAGGTCGAGTCGGTACGAGGCGCCGCCCACGAGGCGGGCCAGGTCTTTGGCGGTCGAGTAATAACGGTGCAGCGGGTACGTGACGTCGACGCCGATCCCGCCGTGCAAGTGGTGCAGAACCTGCATGGCGGCAGGCACTTCGGCGGCGATCCAGTACGCCATCACGTCCAGATCGTCCTGGGCGTCCAGGCCTTCGGACACCCGCCACGACGCCGCGAGCGCCGACACGTGGAGCGTGCGGGACGTGACGTAGACGTCGGCGATCTGCTGCGACACGGCCTGGAACGTGGCGAGCGGCTTACCGAACTGGTGGCGTGTCGCGAGGTGCTCCCCTGCGAGAACCGTTGCGCCCGAAAGCAGTCCGTCCGCGACCGCCCCGATCGACGCCAGGGCGATGCGGTACAGCGTCTGCACCGCGTCGGTGCCGGCGGCGAGCAGTTCACCCCGCGCGCCGTCGAACGTGATCGCGAATTCGGGGCTCCCCGACGCCGAGGGTGTCGGCGTGAGCGTGACGCCGTCCGCGCCCGGATCCACCAGCACCACCCCGGTGTCCGTGGGCACGAGAATCCGATGTGCCCGCTCAGCGAACGGAACCGCGAGCACGCGCCCGGTGACGGAGTAGCCGTCCCCGTCCGCGACCGCGGTCACCGAGGGCCGTGCCGGGAACTGCGCCCCGGGTTCAGCGAGCGCCGCGGTGAACGTGCGGCCGTCGGCGAGACCGGTGAGCAGTGCGTCCTGTTGGGCGTCGTCGCCCAGCGCGACGATGGGCAGCACACCGAATCCGAGCGTTGCGAGGGCCGGGACCCGCGCCGCCTTCCGCCCGACCTCGGTGAGCAGCGCACCGACGTCGGTGACCGAGAGCCCTTCACCGCCGAGGCGTTCCGGCAGTGCGAGGGTCAGCAGGTCGGCGTCGGCGAACGCGGCCCAGAGGGCGTCGTCGTCGAGGTCGCGGGCCAGCAGTCCGGCCGCGACCTGGGCCACGGCCTCCTGGGTTTCGTCTCGAATGAAGTCCACGCTGACAATCCCACTTTCAATTTAGAACGTGTTCTAGTTGTATCACCATCCCGGACCTCGCGAAAGACCATCGCGACGCGGCTCAGCCCCGCGGCAGTCCGAGAATGCGCTCGGCCGCGACCGTCAGCAGGATCTGCGTCGTTCCGCCCGCAATCGACAGGCAGCGTGTGTTGAGGAACTCCCGCGCCAGCGGACCCTCCACCCAGCCGTCCACGCCACCGAGTTCCATCGCGAATTCCGCGACCGCCTGCCGCTGGCGGACACCGACCAGCTTGCGGACACTCGATTCCGGTCCGGGGTCCTGACCGTCCAGCTGCCGGAGGGTGGTGCGCAGTTCGAGCTGCGAGCCGACGAGCGCATTGCCGATGAGATGCCCGAGTCTGTCGTCGGTCACGGGGTCGCCGTCCCCCGCGAGCGCGAGCAGTTCCTCCATCGCCGCACCGAGCGAGGAGCCTCCGCCCATCGCGACCCGCTCGTTCGCCAACGTGGTTCGGGCCAGCTTCCAGCCGTCGCCGAGATTCCCGACCACCAGCTCGTCCGGTACGAACACGTCCTCGAGATACACCTCGTTGAACAGGGCGTCGCCGGTGATCTCGCGCAGCGGCGAGATGGTGATGCCGGGGCTCGTCATGTCGACGAGGAAGTAGCTGATGCCCTTGTGTTTGGGCGCGTCCCGGTCGGTGCGGGCCAGGCAGATTGCCCAGTCCGCTTCCTGCGCCCTCGACGTCCAGACCTTCTGACCGTTCAGCCGCCACCCGCCGTCCACCTTCTCCGCGGACGTCCGCAGCGCCGCCAGGTCGGAGCCGGCGCCGGGTTCGCTGAACAGCTGGCACCAGATGATCTCGCCGCGCAACGTCGGGGTGGCGAAGCGCTCGATCTGCTCGGCGCTGCCGTGCTCGAGGATCGTGGGCACGGCCCACCAGCCGATCACGAGGTCGGGCCTGCCGATCCCGGCGGCCGCCAGCTCCTCCTCGATCAGGATCTGTTCGGCGGCCCGCGCACCCCGCCCGTAGGGTGCGGGCCAGTGCGGGGCCAGGTAGCCCGATTCCGCGAGGGCCGCGCGTCGCTCCGACTCCGGCCGCGCCACAAGCTCGGCGATTTCGGCGCGGATCTGCGCCCGTTCGTCGTCGAGCCCGGTCAGGTCGATCGACAGGTGCCTGCGAGCACCGGTCCGCGTCAGTTCGGTGACCCGCGCCCGCCAGCGGGTGGAGCCGCCGAGCAGCTGCCGCAGCGACGTCGCCCGGCGGAGGTAGAAGTGCGCGTCGTGTTCCCAGGTGAAGCCGATCCCGCCGAGCACCTGGATGCAGTCCTTGGCGGTCTCGACGGCGGCGTCGAGCGTAAGCGACGCCGCGACCGCGGCCGCGATCGGCAGCTCCCCGCAGTCCGCGTCCCACGCGTCCTCCGCCGCCACGGCCGCATCCCACGCCGCCGCACCGGCTTGTTCGACGCGGCACAGCATCTCCGCGCACAGATGCTTGATCGCCTGGAACGATCCGATCGGTTTGCCGAACTGCTCGCGAATCTTGGCGTACTCCACCGCCGTTCGCAGACACCAGGCCGCGATTCCGGATGCCTCCGCGGCCGCGAGAGTCGCCGCGAGGTCGGGCACGAGCCCGTCCCGCACGCCGGTGACCACCCGGTCGGCCGCCACCGCCACACCCTCGCAGCGCACCCGCGCGAGAGGTCGGCTCTTGTCGATCGTGTCGGCGACCGTGATGTCCAGGCCGTCGGCTTCGCTGTCGATCAGACACCACACGACGCCGTCGCCCGCGTCGGCGGGAAGCAGCACGGACACACCCGTGTCACCGCCGATCACGAAGCCCGCGTCGCCGGTGACCGTCAGCCCGCCGTCGGCCCCGAGCGTCGCGTTCACCGGGGAGTTGCTGCCGAGAGCCACCGCGCACGGCATCGCGCCGTCCGCGAGTTCCTCGGACCACCGTTTCGCGGCGGCGCCGGAGCTTCGGCCGACGATGAGAGCGGCGAGAGCGGTCGAGAGAACAGGACCCGGGACGAGTTCGGTCGCGGCCTGTTCGAGCATCGCGGCGAGATCGACGATCTCCGCTCCCGACCCACCGACCTCGTCGGGCACGGCGACCGAGAAAATTCCGAGCGAGGCGAAGGACGGCCACGACGTCCGCCACGAATCTGCTGGTCCTTGCCGTACTGTGACCAGCGGGTCCGTGGACCGCGCCCAAGCCTGGATCGAACCCGCTGCAGCCTTCTGTTCTTCGGTGGTGGCGATTGTCACAACGGGTATCCGCCTCTCCTGAATGACACATTCGTCTAGAACGTGTTCTAATATGACACCTGGCCATGAGTCAAGGCGCGAAGGAAAACAGGTAATGACGACCAGCTCTCGATCACGGTCCACGACGGTCGCTGCGGCGACGCTGGGCGAGGACGATCTCAGTTCCAACGCGCAGAAGGAACGGCGCAAGCGAATCCTCGACGCGACCCTGGCCCTGGCCTCCAAGGGCGGATACGAAGCCGTGCAGATGCGGGCCGTCGCCGAACGCGCCGACGTCGCCGTGGGGACGCTGTACCGCTACTTCCCGTCCAAGGTGCACCTGCTGGTGTCGGCGCTCGCCCGCGAGTTCGAGCGGATCGACTCGCGGGGAAAGAACCCGCCGGGCCGGAACCCGCTCGAGCGGATGCAGCTGATCCTCAGCCAGATCACCCGGGCCATGCAGCGCGACCCACTGCTGACCGAGGCCATGACGCGTGCCTTCATGTTCGCCGACGCGTCTGCCGCCGCCGAGGTCGATCAGGTGGGCAAGCTGATGGACCGCCTGTTCGCCCGCGCGATGACGGACACCGAGCCCACCGAAGACCAGTTGGCGGTCGCCCGCGTCATCTCCGACGTGTGGCTGTCGAACCTGGTGGCCTGGCTCACCCGCCGCTCGTCCGCGACCGATGTCGCGAATCGCCTCGAACTCACCGTCGAACTGCTGCTCGGTGACGGAAGCCGCAGACCCGAGTAGGAMGCGATCGGGGCACAGCCCCGGCCGACAACGCGCTCACAGCCGTCACATCCCCTAGATTTGAACATGTGAGCGCCCATGATCTGCCCATCGAACTTCGTCGTGCCCTCTCGAGGGTTGCGCGGACCCCTCGCCTGCTCGTCGCTTCCGATTACGACGGCACGATGGCCCCCATCGTCTCCGACCCCGAGAAGGCGTTCCCCCACGCCGAATCGGTGCGCGCTCTCCGCGCCCTGGCCAGCCTCGCCGGAACGACGGCGGCCGTGATCTCGGGCCGCGCACTCAAGGACCTCGCCGCGCTGTCGCGGCTGCCCGCCGAGGTGCAACTGGTCGGCAGCCACGGCTCGGAATTCGACATCGGATTCATCCATGCGATCGACGCCGACGCCAAGAAACTTCTCGGTGAGCTCACCGAGGAACTCACCCGGATCGCCACGCTGCACGCCGGTACGTCGGTGGAGGCGAAACCGGCGAGCGTCGCCCTCCACGTCCGCAACGCCGACGCCGAGGAAGGCGCCCTGGCCCTGGCCGCGGTGCGCGCCGATGCCGGACAGCGCGTGGGCGTGCAAATCACCGAGGGCAAGTCCGTCATCGAACTGGCCGTCGTCGCCACCGACAAGGGCCACGCGCTCGACCTGATCCGCCACCAGGACGGTGCGACGGCAGCCGTCTTCGTCGGCGACGACGTCACCGACGAGAAGGCATTCGCGCGTCTCCAAGGCCCCGACCTCGGCGTGAAGGTGGGCCCCGGCGACAGCCTCGCCGAGTTCCGGGTGTCGACCACCGAAGACGTGGCCGCGGCCCTCGCGTTCCTGCTCGAGGAGCGCCGCACCTGGCTGTCCGGGGCACACGCCCCGCCGATCGAGCGCCTCACCATGCTCGCCAGCCCGCGGACCGTCGCCCTCGTCACCCCCGACGCGACCCTCACCTGGCTGTGTCATCCCGAACCCGACTCGGCGTCCGTGTTCGCGCATCTGCTCGGCGGACCGGAAGCCGGCCACTTCAGCGTCGGCCCGCACCGGAGCGCGCTGCCGCTGAGCCAGCGCTACATCGACAGCACCATGACCGTGCAGACACGGTGGGCCAGCCTCTCCGTCACCGACTACCTGCCGCACGACGTCCGCCAGGGCCGCACCGACCTGACCCGGGTGATCAGCGGGCAGGCCGCCGCCGTCGTGACGTTCGCACCGCGGCCCGAGTTCGGGCAGGGCCAGGTCATCCTGGAGGCGGTCTCCGAGGGACTGCGGGTGCACGGCACCAACGAGCCGATCGTGCTGCGCTCCCCCGGCGTGCAGTGGAACGTCACGTCCGACGGCAACCAGCAGACCGCGCATGCCGTCGTCGACCCGTCCGGCGGCGACGTCGTCCTGGAATTGCGGTGCGGCACCGAAGAACTCGGACCGTCGGAGACTCCCGAGGAGGAGCGTCGCGCGCTGGCCGAATCGTATTGGTCGGACTGGGCGAAGAGCCTCATCCTGCCCACGCTCAAACCTGACCTGATGAAGCGCTCCGCCCTCACCCTCCGCGGTCTGGTGCACGTCGACTCCGGAGCGATCATGGCGGCCGCCACCACCTCGCTGCCCGAGGAGATCGGCGGCGTCCGCAACTGGGACTACCGCTACTGCTGGCTGCGCGACGCGGCGCTCACCGCGTCCGCGCTCGTCAGCCTCGGCTCCCTCAGCGAGGCCGAGGGCTACCTCGACTGGGTGCACGACGTCCTCGAGACGCTGCCCGGCCCCGAACGCCTGCACCCCCTCTACACGCTGCACGGTGGCGGTCTGCCGCCCGAGGCCGTCATCGACTCGCTGCCCGGCTACGCGGGCTCGCGGCCGGTCCGCATCGGCAACGCGGCCAACCAGCAGGTGCAACTCGACGTGTTCGGACCCATCGTCGAACTCATCCACGACCTGTCCCACGCCCGCGAGAAGCAGGGCGTCGAGGTGGCGCTCAACGACCGCGACTGGGAACTGGTCTGCGCCATGGTCGAGGCCGTCGAACGCCGCTGGTTCGAACCCGACCACGGCATCTGGGAGATCCGCGACAACCCGCGTCACCACGTGTACTCCAAGGTGATGGGCTGGGTCACCGTCGACCGTGCGGTGGCGCTGGCCGAGCACTTCGGCCGCGACGTCGAGCCCGGCTGGACGTCGTTGCGCGACAAGATCGCCGAGGAGGTGCGCGAGAAGGGCTGGAAGGACGAGGTCCGCTCGTACACCGCCGCCTACGACGGCACCGACCTCGACGCCGCCACCCTGTACATCGGACTGTCCGGGCTGATCGACCCGTCGGACGAGAAGTTCGCCGCCACCGTCACGGCCACCGAGGCGGAACTGCGCAGCGGCTCGACCGTGTACCGGTACCACCACGACGACGGGCTGCCCGGAACCGAGGGCGGGTTCCACCTCTGCGCTGCGTGGCTGGTCGAGGCGTACCTGCTGATCGGTCAGCGGTCACAGGCCGAGGCCTTGTTCGCGCAACTGGTCGACGCCGCCGGCCCGACCGGACTGCTCAGCGAGGAGTACGACCCCGTCGCCGAGCGGTCGCTGGGCAACCACCCACAGGCGTACAGCCACCTGGGACTGCTGCGCTGCGCTCAGCTCCTGGCCTAGCGCGTATGGGATGGCCGGGTCAGCGCTTGGCGGGCCCGGCCGTCGAACCCCGCAGCAGTTCGGTCTCGAGCATCTCGACGGTCGCGACACCGGAGTGCGACGGGGACATGAGCAGGGCACCTGCCCGGCGACCCTTCTCCTCCTGCGGTTGCCGCACGGTGGTCAGGCCCTCACGCAGTGCGTCGTCGACTCCGTCGAATCCGGTGATCGACAGCCGGCCGGGCACGTCGATGCCCTGCCAGCGCGCCCAGTCCAGCGCGCCGAGCGCGAGGACGTCGGTGGTGCACACGAGTGCGGTGATCCGCGGATTCACGCCGAGCGCCTGCGCGGCAGCGGCGTGCCCCGACTTCCCGGTGTGCTCGAACCGCTCGACGACGGTCAGCGTCCGAGGGTCCAGGCCGGCGTCGGACATGGCGTCGCGCACTCCCTCGATGCGTTCGCGCTGGACGTGGAAGTTCGGTGAGCGCAGACGCTCGGCGTCGGCGACCCCGTCCGAGCGGTCGCGCCCCAGCCTCATACTCAGCACGCCGATGTCGCGGTGGCCGAGCCCGATCAGATAGTCGGCGAGGCCCCGCATCGCGCCGCGGTCGTCGATCCCGACGAGCGACGCCCCCGGGATTTCCCGCGGCTGATCGCACACGACCATCGGCAGGTGACGCTCGCACACCGCCGCGAGGTAGGGGTCGTCGTCCGCCACCGAGTACACGACGAACCCGTCGACGCCCGCCTGCTGCACGACCGCGGCGGCGTCCGCCTCCTCGCGACCCGGGCCCGCCGGAATCAGCAACAGACCCTGCCCGGCCGCCTCGCACGACTCGGCCAATCCGGACAGAAAGCTCATCGCGGCGGGGTCGCGGAAGGAATAGCTGAGAGCCTCGGTGAGCAGCAGTCCCACGGCACCGGCCTTGCGGGTGCGCAGGGATCGTGCCACCGGGTCCGGGCCGGGATAGCCGCGGCGCTTGGCCGCCTGCAGCACCCGCTCGCGGAGTTCCGCGGAGAGTTGATCCGGCCGGTTGTACGCGTTGGACACCGTCGTTCGCGAAATATTGAGCTCGGCCGCGAGCGACGCCAGCGTGGCTTGGCGACGAGGCTGTCGAGACCTGGGCATAGGGGGACGTTAGTACCTGGCCCGCGTTCGGGCGCGTCGGGGCTGCACCGAAAGTGCACTACCAGGACCTATCCGCTAAAGTGCAACGGTAACGGTTTCCAATAGCGTTTAGCGTTCGTCTTCGGTCAGGAGTTTTCTGTGCGCGCTTTCTCAGGTTTTCGTGCCGCCACGGCGGCCGTCGGGCTGTCGTTCGCCGCCGCCCTCACCCTCACCGCGTGCGGCTCCGACACGACCGGTGACGGCACGCTGACCGTCGTCGCGTCGACGAACGTGTGGGGCAGCGTCGCGCAGGCCGTCGCCGGCGACAAGGTGGACGTCACCTCGATCATCACCGAACCGTCGTCCGACCCGCACTCGTTCGAGGCGAGCCCCACCGACGCCGCCAAGCTCACCGACGCCTCCCTGATCGTCTACAACGGCGGCGGGTACGACCACTTCGTCGACGACATCATCGGCACCGGCAACAGCGACCAGCTCACCGTCAACGCGTTCGACCTCCTCGAGGGCGGCGCGCACGCAGGCGAGAACGAGCATTCCGAGGGCGGCGACTCGCACGAGGGCCACGACCACGGCGACGTGAACGAGCACGTCTGGTTCGACGTCGACACCGTCGACGCCACCGCGCAGTCCATCGCGGACAAGCTCGGCCAACTCGACCCCGACAACGCCGACGCCTACAAGGCCAACGCCGCCACCTTCCACGGTCAGCTCGAGCAGATCTCCGCGATCACCGACGGCATCGCGGCAGCGCACAAGGACGCACCCGTCGCCCAGACCGAACCGATCGCCTACTACCTGCTGCAGTCCGCGGGCCTGAAGGACGTCACCCCGCCCGACTTCACGAGCGCCATCGAGAACGGCAACGACCCCGCACCCGCCGCCATCGCCGCGACACGACAGCTGCTCACCGACAAGCAGGTGCAGGCCCTCGTCTACAACGTGCAGACGCAGGACCGGGTCACCCAGGACGTGCGGGCCACGGCCGAGTCTGCGGGCATCCCCGTCGTCGAGGTGACCGAAACCCTGCCCGAAGGCCTGGACTACATTCAGTGGCAGACCAACACCGCCGAGTCGCTTGCTGCGGCTCTGCAATAGAACTGATCGGCTTGTGACAGAACCCACTTCGAAGAACGCCGGCAACGGTCGCGTCCCCGCACTGGAATTGACGGGGGCGCGACTGTCCTTCGGCGAACGCACACTCTGGCAGGACCTCGACCTCACCGTGGAACCCGGCGAATTCGTCGCCGTCCTCGGACCCAACGGGTCGGGCAAGACGTCGCTGCTGAAGGTGCTGCTCGGCCAGCTCGCCCTCAGCTCCGGTACCGCGCGCATCGCCGGATCCCCGGCGCGGAAGGGCAATTCGCACGTCGGGTACATCCCCCAGCAGAAGTCGCTCGACGACGGGCTGCCGCTGCGGGGCCGCGACCTCGTCGGCCTCGGCGTCGACGGCCACCAGTGGGGAACCGGCATCCTCCGGCGAGGCCGGCGCCGGGCGATCGTCGACGCGGCCATCA
Source organism: Rhodococcus sp. P3_B8 (assembly GCF_056402775.1). NCBI lineage: Bacteria > Bacillati > Actinomycetota > Actinomycetes > Mycobacteriales > Nocardiaceae > Rhodococcus > Rhodococcus sp. P3_B8. The sequence continues at coordinate 6,728 of NZ_JBFUGT010000019.1, read as the reverse complement.
GCGAAGTCGGCGCCCAGAACTACGCGGACGCCCCGATCGGTTCCATGTCCGGCGGTGAGCAGCAACGACTGCGAATCGCGCAGGCCCTCGTCGGCAACCCCCAGATCCTGCTGTGCGACGAACCGCTGCTCAGCCTCGACCTGGCCAACCAGAATCTCGTGTCGGGACTCATCGACCGGCGGCGCCGCACCCACGACACCGCGGTGCTGTTCGTCACCCACGAGATCAACCCGATCCTCCCCCTCGTCGACCGCGTGCTCTACCTCGTCGACGGACAGTTCCGCATCGGCAAACCCGAAGAGGTCATGACGTCGGAGGTGCTGTCCGAGCTGTACCGCACCGACGTCGAGGTGCTGCACGTACGCGGCCGCCTCGTCGTCATCGGCACCGGCGACGCCATCGACGCGCTCGGCAGCGCGGGCGGCCTCCGCCCCGGTGAGGGTGTGCACCACACGGACGAGGGACACGCATGAGCAACAAATTCACCGACGCGATGTCGCACATGTTCGACGTCTCGGCCACCGTCGACCTCCTGCAGTACGACTTCGTCCAGCAAGCGCTGATCGCAGGCGCCATCCTCGGCCTGCTGGCAGGAGCCATCGGCCCGCTGATCGTGAGCAGGCAGATGTCGTTCGCCGTGCACGGCACGAGCGAGCTGTCGCTGACCGGTGCGTCGGCGGCCCTGCTCATCGGAGTCAGCGTCGGGGCCGGCGCCATCGCCGGGTCGGTGGTCGCGGCGGTCCTGTTCGGGCTGCTCGGCGCGAAGGCCCGCGACCGTGACTCGGTCATCGGCGTGATCATGGCGTTCGGGCTCGGTCTGTCGGTGCTGTTCATCTGGTCGTACCAAGGGCGCACCGGCACCAGTTTCTCGCTGCTGATCGGCCAGATCGTGGCGCCCGGAGACAGCGGACTCCAGCTCCTGCTGCTCTGCGCCGTCCTGGTCATCGGGGTCCTCGGCCTCATCTACCGCCCCCTCCTGTTCGCGAGCACCGACCCCGACGTCGCCGAAGCCCGCGGCGTCCCGGTGCGTGCGCTGTCGATCGTGTTCGCCGTCCTCGTCGGCATCACAGCCGCCCTCGGCGTCCAGATCGTCGGGGCACTGCTGGTGATGGCACTGCTCATCACCCCCGCCGCGGCGGCCGCCTACGTCACCGCCAGCCCACTCAAGGCGACGATCCTGTCGATCGTGTTCGCCGAACTCGCCGCCGTCGGCGGCATCCTGCTGTCCCTCGCACCCGGAGTGCCCGTATCGAGCTTCGTCACCACGATCTCGTTCGTCATCTACCTCGTGTGCCGGCTCAGCGGATCCTCACGACGCAAGAACGCGGGACGCATCACCCCCACCCACGCACACACGCACTGAGCCGCCCTACAGGTGGTCGGGGAAATACGGCGCCAACGCCGTAGCCACCTTCGTCGCCTGATCGCACGCCGCGTCGACGGTCGTGAAATCCTCCAACTCGCTGTACCCGATCATGAACTCCAGAATCCCCGGCTCGATCGCCACCGACACCGTGCACGCACTACCGCCGCGGAAATCCGACACCAGAGCACGCCGCCCGCCGATCTCGGTCTCACTCAGGACGTCGAAGCGGTCGCTCGACTCGATATCTTCAAATGTCTCGGCACGCGCGGCGACGGTGATGCCGTAATTAGGATCGTTCGACAAATACCCACAGCCGAGAGCTCGGGGATTGTCGGTGTCGTCGCGCTCCGGCGGCCTCACATCCAGACCGACAGCGCGGATCGCGTCTGGTGGGAGACCGTCGCACGGGTGGAACGTAATCTCAGGTTTCGGCTGCTGGCCCGGCGGAGCCGCTACTTCTTGATTGCACCCACTGAGTGCGAAGACAGCCGAGAAGATGCAGACGGACACGAGGAACTTGCGATCATGGATCACAGTTCCTGTCCCGTCTGATTCAGGTTCCCGGTGAACGCCGCGTCTTGCTCCCGATACCTTGTGAGTGTCGCTTCGAACATCGACTTCATGTCGAGTGCATATGCCTCATGGGCGAGGAATAACCCGACTGCAGTGTTCCCGGAATCAATGTTCTCGCTGCCGCCGATTGCCTTCTCGTCGAATTTCCGAGCAAGGTCCTTCGCTGATTCGATGTCCTTTTCGCCGATACCGAGGTCCAGGGCTCGAAGGTCATTTCGCGCGCGGCGGGCGAAGGCGCGCATATCCTCCGCATGCTCCTGGCACAGCTTGATGCACTGCTCTATGCCGGCGGGGTCGAGTTCGAGCCTGCCTCCCCCGGTGATGTTCTCGGTGAAAGCCTTCCATCCGGCTTCCGGTGCTTCTGGCCCCGCCATGTCGGTGTCCCCTCCGTGTGTCGTGCTGTGTCCCCACCTGTGCAATCGCCGGCGCGTGGCAATCTACCAACCGCGGGCACCGACCGACCCCGCTCGAGGAGTGGTACCGACCCTGATCAGGGTGTCGAGCGAGGATACGAATTGTTCGGGGCCTGCCGGGTGCGCAGCGGATGGGTCGTGTGGTCCGATCGCGTAGCGTCCGTCGCCGGCGATGTCGATCCAGTGCATGACGCCGACGTCCCTGCCGGTGCCGTAGCGGGGGCCGCGGAAGACGCGGATCTTCCCGCGACCCGCGTAGCCCTTCTGCACAGCGGATTCGAGTCGCGGGGCGGGAGCCGCCCGATTGACCTGCTGCAGGATTCCCTGAGAGAAGTGGGTGTCCTGTTCGTCGCGCCGCTGGAATCGGCGTCGGCCGGCGGCGTTCTGCGGGATCAGCCCGATCAGTTGGGCGCCCAGCCGCCCGGCCGCACCGGCGCCGATGACCACGTCGCCACCGATCTGCGGTGCCCGGCCGGGGAGTTGCGACGCGATCACCCCCCACTGCCGGTGCTGCGCACCGATGATGCGGATCGGGATCTCGTCGGCGGCCGAACCGGAGATCTCGACATACACCTCGGGCTCGGCGAGCACACCCAACGCCGACCTCACATCGTCGTGTTCGGCTCCCGCGAACGCTTCGCGTATCCGGTTCTGCTCGGCGACATAGGCATTGAGCCCGGGGTGCGCGCTCACGATCCGGAACGGGTACGGGATGCGGTCCTGCCCTGCGCCGGCCCACAGGGCGTCGAACAGTTCGGGACGCAGCCGCCAGTTGCGCATGTTCATGCGCCGATCACCGGTGGCGAGACGAGGGGCAGTTTGCCGATCAATTCGTTGCCGTTGTCGAGGGTGATCAGGTAGTCGGGCGTCTTGTGTTCCTTGTCCTCGCCGCCGCCCTTGGCAGGTCCTCCGCCGCCCATCATTCCCCCACCCATCGGGCCGGTGCCCCGCATCCCGGCACCCGCGCGACCTCCGGCGTTGGCCCCCGGAACCCCGGGTGCGGTGCCGGGCCGGGCCACGGCCCCCGGCTGATTCCCGGCACCGACGCCACCGCCGAGTCCGCCGACTCCCAGTCCGCCGCCACCGGAAGCCCCACCCACACCTGCGGATCGCGAGCCGGCACCCGAGGACGAATCGGCGGTGGAAGGCATGCCCGTCCGGCTCTGCGCCTGATCCCCCGACGCCGAGGCCGGGGCCGTCGTCGCCGGTGTGGTGGCAGCCGACGGCGCGGTTGCCGCATTCTGCTGCGTGCCGTCCGCAGCGGGCGCGCCGTCCACACCGGGCTCGGCGGAAGGGTCGCTCACGGGCGCGTCGCCAAGAGAGGGCTGCCCGGCGCTCGGTCCGCCGAGCCGGTCGCTCGAACTCGGGGCGCCGCTCGGGTAGTCGCCACCGGGCCCGGCCGGACCCGAGGGAACGTCGACGATGCTCTCCGGTTTCGTGAACGACGGGACGTTGCCGTCCGACGTCGCGAGTCCGGGGTTGTAGATCGTGGCCATCTTCTCGCGCGCTTCGCCCTCGCGCCGGTAGTACTCGTCTTCGGTGTCCGTGTCCCAGGGCGTCAACTTGTCCCACAGTCCGGTGCCGATGGTTTCGGGAACCTGCGACCGAAGCGACGCGACCGTCTCCGCCAGCGGCGTCAGCGCGTCCGCCACTCCGTGAAGTTGCTGCTGCGCCTGCGGCGCGGAGGTCGAGTACCGCTCGGTCTCGCCGTAGGCCGCCGACGCGGCAGCACCGTGCCAGCTCTCGCTGATCGTCTTCTTGATCGCGTCGCTGAACTCGACGATCGCGTCGTGGGCCGTCGTCCCCAGTTCGGCCCAGGCTCGTGCGATGCCGCTGACGTGCTCGACATTCATGCCGGCGACGGCGCTCGCGATCCTCGCATGATCCCACTGGTCCGAGTGAAAGTTCTCGGGATCCTTGATGTATGCCGGGTCGGTCACGTTTCCCCCTCCGATGGCGCGGGCCACCACGCACGGTCAATTGTTCTGACGCAGCAGGACCCTCACCGGTTCCGCCCGCCCCCGCGAGAGAATCTACAAGACGGCACTCGGAACCCTAGTATCGAATATGTGCCGATAATCGATCTGAACAGCGACCTCGGTGAGAGCTACGGCGCCTGGACCCTCGGCGACGACCTGGCGATGCTGAAGCTCGTGACCAGCGCCAACGTGGCCTGCGGTTTTCATGCGGGCGATCCCACGACCCTGTCGGCCACCTGTTCGGCGGCGTCCGAGCTGACGGTCCGGATCGGCGCGCAGGTCGGCTACCACGATCTCGCCGGGTTCGGGCGCCGGTTCATCGACGTCGCGCCGCGTGACCTGACGGCCGACATCGTCTATCAGATCGGCGCCCTCGACGGTCTCGCCCAGGTTTCCGGCTCCGCGGTGGCGTACGTGAAACCGCACGGCGCGCTGTACAACGCGATCGTCCACCACCGCGAGCAAGCCCGCGCGGTGGTCGCGGCGGTCCACTCATACGACCCGACGCTGCCCGTCCTCGGTCTGCCCGGTTCCGTGTTCCTCGAGGAGGCCGAGAAGGCCGGACTGCGGACGGTCACCGAGGCGTTCGCCGACCGCGCGTACACGCCCGAGGGGACGCTGGTGCCACGCACGACGGACGGGGCCGTCCTGCACGATCCCGCGGTGGTGGCCGAACGGGTCCGCAGACTCGTCGTCGATCACACCCTCGAAGCGGTCGACGGCACGGCCCTCACGGTCACCGCCGAATCCGTCTGCGTCCACGGCGATACGCCCGCAGCCGTCGAGATGGCCACCGCCATCCGGTCGTTGCTCGACACCGAGGGCATCACGGTGGAGCCGTTCGTGTGATGCGCATCCTCGACGTCGGAGAAAGCGCGGTCCTCGCCGAATTCGAGGACCTCGGCACCGTGCTCGCGCATTTTCGTGCGCTGGACGACTCCCGGCCACCCGGGGTCGTGGAGGTGATCCCGGCGGCGCGGACCATCCTGGTGCGGTTCGACCACGGCGCGACCAGCCGCGACCGCGTCGCCAAGTGGGTGCGGACCACGGAACCGGAGGAGACGGTCGCCGAGGATTCCCCGGACGAGATCCGGATAGGGGTGCGCTACGACGGTCCCGACCTCGAGGACGTGGCCGAGCTGACCGGTCTCGGTGTCGACGGCGTCGTCGCCGCACACACCGGAACACCGTGGACGGTGGCGTTCTGCGGCTTCGCCCCGGGTTTCGGTTACCTCACCGGCGGCGCACCCGAGCTGCACGTGCCGCGCCGCTCGACGCCTCGGACCTCCGTCCCCGCCGGGACCGTGGCTCTGGGCGGGGAGTTCACGGGAATCTATCCCCGCAGCTCGCCCGGCGGCTGGCAACTCATCGGCACCACCGACGAACCGATCTGGGATGCCGAACGCACTCCCCCCGCCCTCCTGCGCCCCGGCGTCGTCGTGCGCTTCGCGCCCGTGAGTACTTATTAACCGCCCGACGTTAATAAGTACTCACAGGCGCGAAGCGCATTGGCCGCGACCGACAGCGACGCGAGATCGGGGGTGGACGCGGCGTCGATCTCCGACAGCGTCCGGCGAGCGCGCTCGATCCTCGCTCGATTCGTACTCTCCCACAGCAGAATCCGGGAGTCCGGCGCATCGCCGGGCGCCCCCGACGACAGTACGTCCCGGGTCAGGAGGCGGACGGAGCGGTACAGGTCGTCCCGCAGCGCCACCCGGGCGAGGGTGTGCCACCGCCCGCCCCGCGGAAGCGCCGACACCTTGATGAGCCATCGATCCACGCCGAGGTGATCGGAGAGTGCGAAGTAGAGCGGCGCCACCTCGGCGACGTCGTGCTCCAGTTCGCGGGCGACGTCCACGATGTCGAGCAGGCTGAAGCGGTAGAGGCCGTCCGCGATACGCCGGGCGATGGACGTCTCGACGCCCGCCTCGTCGTAGGAGCGACGCGTGTCCTCCATCGCCAGCACCTCCGCGCCGCGGAGCCATCCGCCGACGTCGCCGGAATGCGTGTGGACGTGGCGCCGGAAATCGTCGATCTCGGCGTCCACCGACAGCGGCTGACGACGGTTGGCGAGGAACCACCGCGACGCCCGGTCGAGCAGCCTGCGGGCCTCGACGACCAGTTCGTACTCCGTCGCCGGTGGCAGCTTCGCCGCGGCGATGTCGGACCAGAGTTCCGCGAGCCCGAACACTTCCGACGTGATGACGAACGCGCGCACCACATCCGCGGGCCCGGCCCCCGTCTCCTCGCGCAGCCGGTACGCGTACGAGAGCCCGCCGCGGGCGAAGATGTCGTTCACGATCTCGGTGGCGAGGATCTCCTGACGGAGGGGGTGCGCGTCGACGGGGAGGACGATGCGCAGCGCGGCGGGGAAGTACGCGCCGAGCCGCTCAGAGA